>DAIMFY010000025.1:0-6414 GCA_036724295.1 Gemmatimonadales bacterium
GCTCACAGCTCACAGCTCACAGCTCACAGCTCACAGCTCACAGCTCACAGCTCACCGCTTCCTCACCGCACCAGCGTAAAATCATACTCCAGCCGGATTGTATCCCCCACGCTGAGCACGATCGGCACCCGCGGCTGGTTGAGGCCGAATTCGGCGAAGGTAAATGCCGTCGAGGCCAGCCCGCTCACCGTGTCCCCCCGGAAGGCGGCGATCACGTTCCAGGTACTTGGACGGGTGACGCCCTTGATCGTCAGGTCCCCGGTCAGGATGAAGGAGGAGGTGCCGCTGGCGGGGAGCGGCGACGGAAGGCCGCGCAGGCTGGTGGGCCTGAGCGTCACGGTCGGGAAGGAGTCGGTTTCGAGAATCCGGCTGCGGACGTAGCCATCACGGCGGCTTCGGTCGCTGGCGAGGCCGCTGACCGTGGCGGTGATCCGCGACGCCGCGGGCACCACGCGCCCCGCCGAGTCGAGGACCACGGCGCCCGTTACCGCGCTGGACTTGCCCACCGCGTCATTGGGCAGGTCAAAGCCGGCCAGCTGCTCAGTCACCCGGTAGCGCACCTCGTTGCCTGTCGACGCAACCTCGAATCGGACGGTGGGCCCGGCGCCAGCCGGCATGGCGGCCATGAGCAGGGCCGGGAGGCCCAGCCCGAGCATCCATCGCTTCAGCATGTTTCTTTCTCCCAGGGTTCGGTTGATTTTCTGTCCTCAACTTACGCAGCGCCGGTTCCATTTGCTGGCCCGCCGTGTCTAAGTTGAAACGAGCTCGAACCTGATCGCCGTCGATCAACCTCCGGAATAGGTCACGATGCCGCATCGGCCACGCTTTTCACTGGTGCAGCTTGAGGCAATCATAGATGCCGTCGCGAGTGGGGTTGTGGTCTGTGATCCCGCAGGGCGCGTGCTTGCGATGAACACCGCCGCGCTGGTCCTGCACGGCATGGCGAGCTCGGACGAGATTGCCCGGCGCGAAGGCGACTTCAGCGAGGTGTTTGCCACCTCGCTCCCTGACGGCACGCCGTTTGGCCCGGCAAACTGGCCTGGCGTACGGGCCGCGCGCGGCGACCGCGTGGAAGAAATGGAGCTCATCGTCCGCCGCCTGGACACGGATCTGACGTTCATCGGCTCCTACACGGCAACGCCCATCCACGATATCGAAGGCGGCGTGTCGCTGGTGATCCTCTCCATCCACGATGTCTCCGCGATTCGACAGGCCGAGGAGGGCTTGCGCCAGCGCGATCGGCGCCTGGCCACCGCGCTCGCGGCCGGCGACACCGGCACCTTCCGCTGGACTATCGCGCTCGACACCTTCGACATCGACCACGCACTGGAGCAGCAGCTTGGGGCGGTGCCCGGCAGCATGAAAGCACTGCTCGCCCTGTTGCACCCAGACGCGAGGGAGATCGCGGAAAGCGCCTTCCGGGCCTGCGCCCTCGGGGGGCACGAACTGGAGCTCGAGACGCCACTGCCGGCCAGCCGGGGCCCGGAGCGCTTCCTCGCCTGGCGCGGTCGCGCGCTCCGCGATGCCGCCGGTGCCATCGTGGCGGTGACCGGTACCTGTCAGGACGTCAGCGGTCGCCGGCTGCTCGAGGCCCGGCTTCGGCAGATGGAACGTGCAGAATCGGTGGGGCGCCTCGCGGGCGGCGTAGCTCACGAGGTGAATAACCAGATGTCGGTCGTTCTCGGCTGCGCCGATTTCGTCCTCCAGCACCCCGGGCTGCCGGCGGAGGTGCGCGAAGACGTGGAGCAGATGCGGCAGGCGGGCCAGCGCTCGGCCGCGGTCACCTCGCAGCTGCTGGCCTTCAGCCGGCGCCAGGTGCTCCGTCCGGAAGTCGTCGAATTCGATGAGGTGGTGCGGAACATCGCACCTGCGCTGGAGCGCACCATGGGCGAGGACCGCCACGTGCGATTTCTGCTCGATGCGCCGCGCGCCAGGGTCCGGGCCGACGTGGGCCAGCTGCACCAGGTGCTTATCAATCTCTCGCTCAATGCCCGTGAGGCCACGGTTACTGGCGGCGAGCTGCGAATCGAAACCGCAATCGTCACGCTCGGTCCGGAATACGGCCGGCTGCACTTGGAAGCTGAAGTCCGGCACGGACGCTACGTGCTCATGGCGCTGAGCGACACCGGCCGTGGCATGCCACGTGAGGTGCTGGACCAGGTCTTCGAGCCGTTCTTTACCACCAAGGAGATTGGTGAAGGCACCGGTCTTGGCCTCTCCACCGTGTACGGCATCGTGAAGCAGAGTGGCGGCTATGTCTGGGTGTACAGCGAGGTGGGGCGCGGGACGGTGTTCAAGATCTACCTGCCGCTGGTCCAGGCGACCGCCGAGGTCCGGGCTCCGTCGGCGCCCTCGGCGCCCCAGCCCCCCAGCGCCCCGGCCTACGGCACCGTCCTGGTCGTCGAAGACGAGCCGGCGGTGCGCGCAATGGTCGTCCGGGCCCTCCAGGAAGCGGGCTTTGCCGTTCGTGACGCCGCCGACGCAAGTGCAGCGCTGGAACAGGCCCGGCACATTGGCACGGAGCTGGTGTGCGTCGTGACCGATGTCGTCATGCCGGATCTCGACGGCCGCGCCCTGGCGCAGGAAATCGCCGAATTCACCCCGGCGCCCGTGCTGTTCATGTCGGGCTATACCGAACAGGACGCCACCCTGCGAGGCTTGCTCGATGAGGGCCTCCCGTTCCTGCAGAAGCCGTTTCCTCCAGGCAGGCTGGTCGAGGCCGTACAGGCGCTGCTTGCCGAAGCTGCCCGGGGCGCCGGCCGGGTGGAGGCGGGCCGGCATGATTAGCTTGCAAGTGCAGGGCAGGGTTGGGAGTTGCAGGCTGAGTGCACTGCGGGTAGGGCTCAGCGCCCAGCCCAGTTCACACTAACGGGGAACCAATCATGAAGAATGTGTCTGCTGCCAGGCGTCGCGACCTGCGGGCGGTTCGCTCGGCGCCGCTCAATACTCCCACCGACCTCGATGCGTCCGCCGTCCGCGACATCACCGCGGCGCTCAACGGCGTCCTGGCCGACGCCTTTGCGCTCTACGTCAAGACCAAGAACTTTCACTGGCACATGAGCGGTCCGCATTTCCGGGATTATCACCTCCTGCTCGATGAGCAGGCCGCCGAAGTCCTGGCCATGACGGATCCGGTGGCCGAACGGGTGCGGAAGCTCGGCGGTATTACCCTGCACTCGATCGGCGAGATCGGCCGCAGCCAGCGCCTGCTCGACAACGATGCCGATTATGTGGAGGCCGCCGACATGCTGGCCGAACTTCGCGAGGACAATTCCACGGTCGCGGCGCGGCTGCGCGAAGTACATGGCATGTGCGATGAGCACGACGACGTCGCTTCCGCCAGCCTGCTCGAAGTCTGGATCGATGAAGCCGAGCGCCGAGCCTGGTTCCTGTTCGAGGCGAGCCGCGGCGCGGAGACGAGCGGGCACTAGGGGGATGAGAGGTCGAGAGGTCGAGGGGTCAAGCGACCCAGGGGGGGCGAAGAGTCTCTCTCATGTGTCATTGCGAGGAGGGTCCAGTGGACCCGATTGCTACGGGCGCTTCGCACCCTCGCAATGACTCGGAGGTGGCGTGCTCCCTCCACTCTTGACGCATCAACAGTTCTTGATATATTGAACCCCATGCCGACCGCGATTCGTTCCGACCCCGCGCGCGCCGCCGTGGTCTTTCATGCGCTGTCCGACCCGACCCGCCTCGCCATCCTGGAGATGTTGCGGGATGGCGAACGCTGCGTGTGCGAGCTGCAGGATGCGCTCGATGCGGCGCAGTCGCGTCTCTCCTTCCACCTGAAGGTGCTGAAGGACGTGGGCCTGGTGCGGGATCGGCGAGAAGGGCGGTGGTCGTACTACACCTTGGTACCCGAGGCGCTGCGGGTCGCCCACGACGAGGTACAACGGATCGCGTCCGCTCGCTCCTCGCGGCGCCTTGCGGTGCTTGGCAGCTGTTGCGGGTGAGATTGTCAATGGGCGTTGCATGCGCCGGCCAGGGCTCTTTCGGGGTTTACATATCAACATTTCTTGATGGGGCGAACAATGGCAAATCCAGCGATTCCCTCCAGCGCCGAGGGCCTGACCCGTGTGGTGCGCGAAAAGTACGGCGAGGCGGCGCGCCGCGTACTCGATGGCTCCCCCTCAGGGGGCTGCTGCGGGCCGGTAAATTCCTGCTGCGGCGGGGCTCCGGCCAACGGTGCCACCGATCCGATCACGTCCAACCTCTATGTCGCCGGCGAAACAGCGGAGCTCCCATCTGCCGCCGTGCTCGCCTCCCTCGGTTGTGGGAATCCGACTGCGCTCGCCCAGCTCACGCCTGGCGAGGTCGTGCTCGATCTGGGCTCCGGTGGCGGCATTGACGTCCTGCTCTCGGCGCGTCGCGTCGGGCCGACGGGCAAGGCTTATGGGCTCGACATGACCGACGAGATGCTGGCCCTGGCACGGAAGAACGCCGCCGAGGCACGGGTAGAGAACGTCGAGTTCCTGAAAGGGGAAATCGAGCACATTCCCCTGCCGGACGCATCGGTCGATGTCATCATCTCGAACTGCGTAGTCAACCTGTCCGGCGACAAGCGACAGGTTCTGGCCGAGGCCTTCCGGGTCCTCAAGCCGGGCGGCCGCCTCGCCATCAGCGATGTTGTGGTGCGGGGCAGCGTTCCCGACGAGCTCCGGCGCAGCATGGAACTCTGGATCGGGTGCGTGGCCGGCGCCCTGGAAGAGCAGGAGTTTCTGCGGCTCCTCGCCGAGACCGGGTTCGCCTCGGCCTCCATCGAGCCGACCCGTGTTTATCAGAGCGAGGACGCGCGGGCATTTCTCTCCGAAGCTGGACTCGCCGTCGATGACGTGGTGAAACAGATTGACGGCAAGTTCATGGCGGGGTTTGTCCGGGCGACCAAGCCGGAGAAGAGCGGCTGCGGCCACTAGAAGGATCGAGAAGTCGAGCGGTCAAGGTGGTCGAACGGCAAGGGCACCTCGCCGTCTCGACTCCCTTGACGCTCTCGACCATCTTTGGCGGACGCCGGCCGTACCACGCCTCCACGGAGAATTCTGCATGAAGCTCATCTGGTACATCGCGGCTGGGGGCGCGCTCGGCAGCGTGGCGCGGTTTCTCCTCAGCGGCGTGATCCAGCGCAGCGCCCCGGTCGGGTTTCCCGCCGGCACCCTGATCGTGAATATCTCGGGCTCGCTACTGCTGGGCCTGCTCATGAGCTACATGCTGGGGAGTGGCGTCGGGTCGCCCGCTGTGCGTGCGCTGCTGACCACGGGCTTCTGCGGCGGGTTCACCACCTTCTCGACCTTCAGCTACGAAACCGTGCGCTTGCTGGAAGATGGCGACTGGCGCCGGGCGGCACTCTACATGTCACTGAGCCTGGTCTGCTCGCTGGCTGCTGTCTGGCTGGGAATCGCCGCGGGTCGCCAGGTGCTGGCATGGCGCCAGGGGATCTAGGACACACGCACGGAGGGCGTCATGCACGGCTTCACCGGTGAGCGAACGCTCATGCGCATCCATATCGGCGAGCGCGATCGCTATCAGGGCAAGCCACTATACACCGCCATCGTGGAGTTGCTTCGCGAGCGGAAGTTTGCCGGGGCCACGGTGCTGCGCGCCGTCATGGGATTCGGTGCCAGTTCGGTGGTCCGGTCCGACCGGATCGAGGTCCTGTCCCTCGACCTGCCGATCATCGTGGAGGTGATTGAGACGGAGGAAAAGATCCAGGACGTCCTGCCGGAGCTCGACCGCATGATCGGCGGCGGGCTGATCACGCTCGAGCGAGCCAAGGTCATCATGTATCGCCACGGTGATGCCGCGGAATGACGGCTCTGCGGGATCACTGGGACCAGGTATATCGCACGCGCGCGGCGGAACAGGTGAGCTGGTACCAGCCGCATGCACGCAAGTCGATGGAGCTCATCCGACGAGCGGAGCCGGATCTCGCGGCTGCAATCATGGACGCGGGCGGCGGCGCGTCCACGCTGGTGGATGGGCTGATCGAAGCCGGCTACCGCGATGTGACCGTGCTCGACCTGGCGCAGGACGCCCTGGCGATGGCCCAGGCACGCCTCGGGAAGCAGGCGAGCAGCGTGCACTGGATTACCGCCGACGTTCTGAGCGCTGAGCTCCCGGCCGCGCGATACGACGTCTGGCACGATCGTGCCGCCTTCCACTTCCTGACCGGCCCCGACGACCGCGCCCGTTACATGGCACAAGTGCGGCGCGCGGTGAAGCCGGGCGGGCATCTCGTCATCGCCACCTTTGCCCTGGACGGCCCAGCGCGTTGCAGCGGGCTCGACGTCGTGCGCTATTCGCCTGAATCGCTGGCAGACGAGATGGGCGACGGGTTCCAGCTCTCATGGAGCGCGTATGAGGAGCATCCGACTCCATCGGGCGCCATTCAGCGCTTTCAATACTCGCTGCTGAGAGCTG
>DAIMFY010000025.1:6514-14720 GCA_036724295.1 Gemmatimonadales bacterium
GGGCATCGTCTCGGTCTGGGCCGAGGCCGATGGCCGCGCCTTCGTGTGGCGGCGCGACGCCGAAACCGATGCGCTGATCACCGAGGTCGAGCGCTACCGGCCATGGATCCTGCTGGATCGGCTGGACGATTTGCAGCACCTGGGCTCCGGGCTGGGCGCCGAGGGGAGCCCGGCCCCGATCTGGTACCGGGAGCTGGGCGGCCCCGGCGCGCTGCGATACCTCATCTCGGCGCCGCAGCTGCCGACGCTCGCTGCGGCGGTCCTGAGCGGCGCGTCCCGCCGGTTGGGCCGGCCTCTCAGCCACCTGCGCGAGCTGGACAGCGCGTCACTCCTGCTGCTTCCGCCAGAGGAGCAATATCTCGTCGCGACTGGACGGACTTACTTTCGTGACTTGCCGTTTGACCAGCTTCGCCGGCTGCAATTCGACCTTGAAACCACGGGACTTGATCCGCGGCAGCACCGCATCTTCATGATCGCCGTGCGAGAGCCGTCCGGGCGTGCCGTCGTGCTCGAAGCCCGTGAAGCAGGTGATCGGGGTGAGGCCGACTTGATCGTCCGCCTGGTCGAACAGATCCGCGCAGCGGACCCCGACATCATCGAGAACCACAACCTGCACGGCTTCGACCTGCCATTCCTGGAGCATCGCGCTCGCAGGCTTGGTATCTCGCCAACGCTCGGCCGGATCGCAGGGCTCGGGCTTCGACAGCGGGCGGCGCGGCGCGGCGCCCCGGGCGAACGGCACGACAGCGCGCGGATCCGGTTCGTCGCGCCCGGCCGCGAACTCATCGACACGCTCGACGCGGTGCGCCGGTACGACTTCGCAATCCGAGAGTTGCCAGGTCACGGCCTCAAGGCGGTCGCGAAGCACCTGGGCTTCGCCCGTCCCGATCGGGAGTACATTCGCGGCGACCAGATTTACCAGACATGGCGCAAGGATCCCGAGCGGGTGCGGCGATACGCCACCGACGACGTCGACGAAGTAGCAACCCTTGCGCGGATGCTCGGCGGCGCGGCGTTCGCGCTGGCTCGCATGGCGCCCCGGCGCTACGAGCGGCTCGCCGATGCCGGCGCGGCGACCGGCGTCATAGATCCGATGCTGATCCGTGCCTACCTTCGCGCCGGTGTGAGCCTGCCGGTTCACGACTCCGGCGACGGCACCGAGCACAGCGGGGCGGCGCTGCATCTCTTCGCCACTGGCGTGGCGCAACGGGTGGTGAAGGCCGATGTGGCGAGCCTCTACCCGTCATTGATGCGCGCCTACCGGATCGGCCCGCGGCGCGACCACCTGGGCGTGCTTCTGGCGCTGGTGGACCGGTTGGTGGAGCAGCGGCTGGCCGAGAAGGCGAGGGCGCGAGAGGCGCCAGCCGGCTCGGCGGAGCGCCATGCGCATGAGGCGACGTCGGCGGCGATGAAGCTGGTCGTCAACTCCGCATACGGCTATCTCGCCGCCGGTGGTCTCACCCGCTTCGCCGACGTGCACGCGGCCAATGAGGTCACGCGGCGGGGGCGCGAAACGCTCGACCAGATGTGCCGGGAACTCGCATTGCGGGGCGTAACGCTGCTGGAGGCTGACACCGACGGCGTCTACTTCGCGGTGCCCGAGTCATGGAGCGAGACGGATGAGCGACGGGTGGTGCGGGAGGTGGCGGCGCTGCTGCCACCGCTGGTGCAGCTCGAATTCGAGGGCCGTTACGCCGCGATGCTCTCGCATGAGCCGAAGAACTACGCGCTTCTCGGATATGACGGCCGGCTGTTGCTCCGCGGTGTGGCGTTCCGGTCGAGCCGAGCCGAGCCGTTTGGCGAGGCCTTCCTGCGGCGAGCCCTCGAGCGCCTGCTCGCCGGCGATGTGCCTGGAGTGCGCGAAGCATACCTGGCGACGGCGGCAGCACTGCGCACACGGTCGCTCGGAACTCAGGCGGTCTCGTCCCGGGTGCGGCTGACAAAGACGCCGGAGCAGTATGAGGTGTCGCGGGCGAGCCGGCGCGAGCTGGCGTATGAGGCGCTCCTCGCGAGCGGTCGGTCAGGTTGGCGCCGGGGCGAGCGGGTGCAAGTGTACCGGCGGGCCAACGGGACGGCCGGACTGGTGGAGGAAATCGAGGGTGATGTGATCGGAGCGGACCCGCGTGACTACGACGTCGAGTACTACCTCCGGCTCCTGCACGGCACTTTCGCCGCACGGCTGGTCCGGGCTTTCCGGCCGGAAGACTTTGCGATCGTCTTCGCCGATCCCGACCAGCCCTCGCTATTCGTGACCGATCTCCGGACCATTCATCCCGTGCTTCAAATCAGGTGAGGGCCTGGCGCCCGGACGGCGTGGTGGTGCGGCGGGCCAGAAAAAGGAAACGGCACCATCGGGATGGTGCCGCAGGGCAGTGGGCGATACAGGACTCGAACCTGTGACCTCGCGCATGTGAGGCGCGCGCTCTAACCAGCTGAGCTAATCGCCCGGGTTTCCGGGAGGCGGATTCTAGCCAGCCGCCCCCGTCTCGCACAAGGCCCCTCAGTCCTCCGCGATGCGGCCGCGCCAGCCCAAGCCGACCGTGCCTCGGACGCGGAAGACGAACCTCGTCTCCGTCTCGCCCTCGACATGTCCCACGCTCGTGACATGGTGCAGCCCCACATCGCCGGTGAGCTGGAACGGCCCCTCCTCGCCGGAGACCAGCAGGCCGGCGCGCCAGGTTCGCTCCATGGTTCCGATGAAAAGCGCGGGCGTCTGCTGGCGCGCGATGCCCACGGGGTAAGGCGTGTTGATGTCGCCCTCGCCCTGGCGGAAGAGCGCCAGCTCGGGCGTGACCAGCCAGCGGCTCCGGACTGGCATACTGACCCGAAGTGACAGCTGATCGTAGTCGCTGAAGTTCCGCCCCAGCCCCACACCGGCATCGGTGAAGTTGTCGGCAGGATTGAAGGCGCGCAGCGCCAGCGACGAGACCTCGGTGTACATCGCGCGCCATGAAAGCGCGTCGCCGAGCGGGCCCGAGGCAGCCAAGGTGAACAGGTAGCGGTCCCGATTCCCCTGCCGGTTCTGGTACCAGAAGTCATCGATGCCCAGCTGCCCTTCGAGCCTGAGCGCTGGCCGCACGCGCCAGGTGGCATCGGCGCCCAGCATGACATTGCCGCGGTCACCCAGGCCGATCGTGTTGGCGAGGTAGCTCACCGACAGCGGGTTCCGGTAACGTGTCTCGAACTCGCGATTGACGCCCGACAGGACGTTGGCTTCCCACACGGCGACGTCCAGCGTCTTCGCTGCCCGCACATTGAGCCGGTGCACGAAGTAGTAGCGATGCGCCGTCTGGCCCGAACTGTCCGCCCCATCGTTGAGGTCGGTCGCCAGCGCTGAAAGCCGCACCGCGCGGTTCCCCAGCTCGAACATCAGGCCCTGGCGCTCGTAGCCATAGTCGGAGAGCGGAATTCCGGGCACGCCGGCCGGGCCCCAGTTCCGCGGGACCTGACCGTACGTGAGGCGTACGTACGTTGATTGCAGCGAGAGGTATCCCACGGTCAGACGCGCGGCGACGGTCAATCCGGACGGGCCCGTCCAGTCAGGATCATCCGTAAGCCTCGGCTCCACGGCCACCCGGCTCACCGCTACCACACTTCCGAAACCCGCCGCGATGCGTGCCTCAGCGTACGGATTGGCCGACCCGTCGCCGACCGGGTGATAGAGATCCTGCCTCGGCGTTGAATACGCCTCGACTCCGGCCCGCCCGCCCGCTTCCCACCAGGGCCCCACAGTGTCCGCGTCGAAGCGCCGGAGCAGCGTCTGGACGATGGCGGCCGTTCCCGCCGCGTTGCTGGCGTCACGCAGCGCGCGCACGAGGTCACCCCGACGTAGCGGGCGCATCATTGGCGACGGGTCCGCGAGAGCGCCGCGTGCGATGAGGTGCTCGATGATCGGCATGGCAGGATCATCGGTCGGGATGTACGGAGATGCCTGCGCCCGGAGGGCGCCAGGTGAGATGATGAGGGCAAGGAAAAGGAGCGCAGCGAGGCATCGCGGCATGGGGTGGGAAGGTAATCGCGGTTATCTTCCCCTGCCATGAACGAACTGCTTGTGGAAGCAACGCGCGGCGGCGCGGTGGAATCGGTGCATCCGGTGTCCGTTGCCGTCACAGATGCCGACGGCCGGCGCCTGGCCGAGTCACGTCACGCGGCACTGGTCTCCTTCTGGCGCAGTGCGGCCAAGCCTTTCCAGGCCATGCCGCTGGTGGAAGACGGCGGAGCCGACCATTTCCAGTTCGGCGACGAGGAGCTGGCGCTCACGTGCGCGTCACACTCGAGCGAGCCCGCTCACCTCGCGGTGGTCGATCGCATGCTCCAGCGGATCGGCATGACCGAAGAGGCGCTGGCGTGTGGCCCGCATGAGCCGATCGACTCGAACGTGGCGAGAGAGGTCATCAGGCAGGGCACCACCCTCACACCCAGGTGGAGCAACTGCTCCGGCAAGCACGCGGGGATGCTGGCCCTCGCGCTGCACAACGGGTGGCCAACGTCGGGGTACCAGAAACGTGGGCATCCGCTGCAGCAACGGATCGAGCGCACGGTGGCGGACTGGACCGGGATTGCGCCTGGCGACCTGCTGCATGCAGTGGACGGCTGCACCGTGGTGTGCTTCGGGCTGCCGCTCAACGGCATGGCGACGGCCTACGCCCGCTTCGGCGCGAGCCAGGAGCCGGCGGCGGTGCGGCTTCGCGAGGCGATGATGGCGCACCCTCACCTGGTGGCCGGCACGGGACGGTTCTGCACCGAGCTGATGTCGGCCTACCCGGGAAAGATCGTCGCCAAGGTGGGCGCGGAGGGCGTGTACAGCGCGGCGATTCCGGGGCTCGGCGTCGGGATCGCGCTCAAGGTGGAAGATGGCGATTCACGCGCGGCGCCGGTGGCGCTCTACGCTGTGCTCTGTCAGCTCCTTCCGGTACTCGGCGTTGACGTTGCACCGCTGGGCGAGCTCGCCAGTCGCGGAACCGTGCCCACGCTTAACACCCGGGGTGAAGTGACCGGTACACTGCGCGCCGCTGGCTCCCTCCGCTTTCTGGTATGAACGGCATTGGAATGGTACGCGGCCTGGCCGCTTGCGAGGTATCGTAATGGCGAAACAGGATAATCTGGACCCTGAGACCCGCGACCTGGTGCGCTTCGCTGCTGCCATTGCCCAGGGCTACGAACCGGAGCTGCGGGAGCGAGTCGGGCCGCTACGGCGCTCGCAGGTGCCAGTGCAGTGGGTGGAGGAACTGCTGCTGCAGTCGCTGCTCTTCGTGGGCTATCCCCGGACCCTCGTGGCGATGGCGGCCTGGCGGAAATTCTCCGGCGTACCGGCGCCAAAGGAGGACCAGGACGCCAGGTACGACCACGTGGAAGACTGGACCGCGCGCGGGGAAGCGACCTGCGAGGTGATTTACGGTGAGAATTACGAGAAGCTCCGAGAAAGCGTCCGTGCGCTCCACCCGGCGCTGGACAAGTGGATGATCACCGAAGGGTACGGCCGCACACTCAGTCGGCCCGGCCTCGACCTGCTGCGGCGGGAACTCTGCATCGTGGCACAGACGGCGGTGTTGGAGACCCCACGCCAGCTGCATTCACACCTGCGTGGCT
This sequence comes from Gemmatimonadales bacterium, assembly GCA_036724295.1. GTDB lineage: Bacteria > Gemmatimonadota > Gemmatimonadetes > Gemmatimonadales > GWC2-71-9 > CAMLHP01. The sequence continues at coordinate 12,104 of DAIMFY010000025.1, forward strand.
CCCTGCATGCCGGAGCGTCCTTCGCACAGGTCGAGGCGGTGCTATCGGTCGTCAATCCGCTGTTGAGCTTTGATCAGTGGAAGAAGGTGAAGGAGCTGTGGCGCACGGTGCGTGACGGATGGAGCGCGGGGGCCGATGTTCATTGACCGCGCTGTCGTGCGGGTGACGGCGGGTACCGGCGGATCGGGTGCCTCGTCCTTCGCGCGATTCAAGTACAAGCCCAAGGGCGGTCCGGACGGCGGTGATGGTGGCCGGGGCGGCAGTGTCTACGTGGAGGGAGACGCCAACCTCGCCACACTGCTGGATTATCGCTATCGCACGCACTGGAAGGCCGAGCGCGGGGAGCATGGGAAGGGCAAGACCCAGACGGGCCGCTCGGCCGATGACGTGACAATGCCAGTGCCGCCGGGCACCGAGATCCGCGACGCCGAGACCGGAGAGCTGCTGGGCGAAGTCCTGAAGGACGGTGATCGAGTGCTGATCGCGCGGGGCGGCCGGGGCGGTAGGGGCAATGCGCACTTTGCCACCGCGACGCACCAGGCACCCCGGGAGTGGGAACCGGGCGCGGAAGGCCAGGAACGGCAGGTAGAACTGGTGCTGAAGCTGCTTGCCGACGTGGGGCTCGTGGGCGAACCCAACGCTGGCAAGAGCACCTTGCTCTCGGTGCTGTCCGCGGCGCGGCCCCGCATCGCCGACTATCCGTTCACGACGCTGGAGCCCAATCTCGGCGTCATGGTGCTGGCCGAGGGACGTTCGATCGTGATCGCGGACATTCCCGGCATCATCGAGGGCGCACACGAAGGAAAGGGCCTCGGCCTCAAGTTCCTGCAGCATGTCGAGCGCACCCGGGTTCTGGCGTTCCTGGTGCCGATGGACGCGCCCGACCCGCAGGCGGTACTCGACCAGCTGCGCACCGAAGTCCGGCAATACAGCGCCTCACTCTTTGAACGGCCGTATGTGGTGCTGCTCAGCAAGCGCGATCTCCTGCCGGCCGACGCGAAGATACCGGCACTCGACGCACCGGATGCGCGCTGGGTACTGCCCGTTTCAGCGGCATCGGGCTCGGGCATCAACGAGCTGCGGGAGCGGCTGTGGGCTGTGAGTCGGGAGCTGAGAGCTGAAGGCTGAAGGCTCTCCGTCCCTCATGACAAGGAAATCGCAAATGCACGACCGCGCTGCCTACGTGGCGCTGGCGCTGACCCCGGGCATCGGGAGCGCCAGACTCCAGAACCTGCTTGCCACCTGCGGCTCGGCGACCGGCGTCCTTGAGGCGCCGGCTGCGTTTTTGGGCACCGTGCCGGGGATTTCCGCGGCGGCGGTCTCGGCGATCAAGAACCGTCGCATCGATGATGGCCAGCGCGTCCTCGACGCCGCCGAGAAGGCTGGCATCGCTGTGCTCACGCCAGGGGACGCCGAGTTCCCATCTCAGCTTCGCGAGATTCCGGAGCCGCCCGAGCTGCTCTTCGCCGCCGGACGCATGGAGTCGCTGACGGAACCGGCGGTGGCAATCGTGGGTAGCCGTGATCACACCGCTTATGGGGCCCAGGCCTGCGCCATGATCGGGAGTGGCGCCGCCCGCGCCGGCATCGCGGTGGTGAGCGGCATGGCCCGGGGACTCGATGCGGTGGCACATTCGTCGGCGCTCGATGCCGGCGGGGGCAGCATCGGGGTCCTCGGCAACGGAATCGGCGTGATCTATCCGGCGGCAAACCGGAAGCTGTATGAACGGATGTCGTCCGACGGGCTGCTGTTGACCGAATTCGCTCCTGGCGAGCGGCCGCACGCCGGCGGATTCCCGAGACGGAACCGGCTCATCAGCGCGCTCGCGCGCGTGACGGTGGTGGTCGAGGCAGCGCCAGGCAGCGGCGCGCTCATCACCGCCGGCACGGCGCTGGACCAGGGACGTGACGTGATGGCCGTCCCGGGCCCTATTACGAGTCGCACGTCGGGCGGCACCAATGCACTCATCCGCGACGGCGCGCACCCGCTGCTGGAGCTGAATGACCTGTTCCAGTTCTACACCGAGGCGATGACGGATGCGGTCCCGGCGCGTGTCGTCGAACCCCGCCTGCCGCCTGATCTCGATCCGCAGGAGCGCTCGCTCGCCGAGCTGCTGACGAACGGCGAACGCCAACTCGATGTACTGGCGCACTCCGCTCGTCGCAGCGTGGCCGACGTGCTCTCGCTCCTCGCCTCGCTGGAAATCCAGGGGCTGGTGGAGCGGAAACCAGGAAACGTTTTTGGAATGAAGGCATAAAGCCGGGGCGTGAGGCGTGAAGCGTGAGGCGCGAGGGTCGCGCGTCATGAGTCCTCCGAGGCCTCAGGCCCCAGGCCCCAGGCCCCAAGCCCCAAGCCCTATCATGCACCTCTACGTCCACGTCCCCTTCTGCGCCCGGCGCTGCAGCTACTGCGATTTCGCCATCGCGGTGCGACGGGACGTACCCTCTCGTCTCTACGTTGACGCCGTGCTGACCGAATGGCGACGGGTTCTGGAAACGGATGGATGGGTCCTGGAATCGCCGCTCGCCACCCTGCACCTGGGCGGCGGAACGCCGAGCCGTCTGGCGCCGGCTGAAATGATGCGGCTGCTGGAGGGGATTCGCGAGAGTGTCCAGTT
>DAIMFY010000026.1:0-6080 GCA_036724295.1 Gemmatimonadales bacterium
GTGGGACGTGGGACGTGGGACGTGGGACGTGGGACGTGGGACGTGGGACGTGGGAACCGAAACTCGCCGGTTCGTCACCCCAGCGAAAGCTGGGGTCCATGAGGGCTCCAGGAATGTTGAATCACCACGGGCGAGCCCTCATGGATTACCGCGTGCGCGGGAATGACGCTGAACGAGATCATAGCGCTCAGCTCTCAGCTCTCAGCACATATCTCGCCACAGCAGTCGAGTCCGCACCCCAGCGGAATTCCATCGTGGTGAGCGTGTCGCCGTTCACCGCGGCAGCGGCGACGCTTCCCCAATGTGGCACCTGCAGTACCTGTCGTACCGTCCCGTCGAGATCGTACACACGCCACTCACGATCATGCGGTTCCCCGAACGCCGGTCGCAGGATCCAGAACGTGTCACCAGTGCCAGCCACCATGAGGTCGATGCGTTGCCGAGTCGGGGGCCACTTCCCTGCCTTGGCGATGTCGACGGCACGCTTGCGGAAGAATGCTTTCAGGTCGGGAGGATACTGCTGCCCCGCGAGTTCACTCTCGAATGATTCCCGAATCGAATCGGCGTATTTGGCCTGATCCTCCTCGGTGACCGCCTCGGCGGGAAGCCCGAGTGTGACGGTGTCGCGAAGCGTTCCGTCCCAGCCGTAAACAAGCACCGTATCAGCGCCGCTCGAGGCCACGAGTGTCGTGCCATCGTCCAGCACTGTGACGAACGGCTTCCGGCGAACGGGCGCGTCGACCCGGGAATAGGTGTCGCCATCCCGCATGATGGTGGAAAGCGGCCCATCGAACGAGATGAGTGAATCGTCAAGCTCAGCCGCGCCCTCCTCGACGGCCCAGAGATGCCCTCGCTGGCCCGGTGCGGAGTCGGCAAAGGCCACGGGAAACGGATTGATCCAGAGATGCAGGTCGCCATCGTGGCGAAAGATTCCGGCGACGCGCATGCCATTGTTGAGCACAATCGGAAGCGGCGTGCTCCGCGCAAAGGCTCCCGCGCTGTCGAAGATCGAGAGCCGAGCCAGGTGGGCATCCCACACCGCGACGGAATCGCCGTCCCAATTGCTCACGAGCCAGGGATACTGCACCTCACCCGGGCCTTCGCCGTAAGGCAGCGTGCGCAGTGAATCACCAGTGCAGCTCCACTGGGACACGCCGCCTGCAACGAGCCAGATGCCGCATGGCGACTCGACTACCACTGAGCGCCGAGTGGCGGGGCCCAGGTCGAAGGGATGCTGCCAGAGTTGGAAATAGTTGGTTATGGCGGGACGCGCGACAGAGGCGGAATGCTCGGTATGGCATGCCGAGAGCAGCAGCGGCACTGCAAGCCGAAAGCACCGAGAGAGTCGCATGACTGAGTATGCGGAGCGCTGAAAGGGAGCGCAACTCGCGGCCTGAAAGCCCAGCTCTTGCGTCAATCGGATTCAAGCCGTAGCCTCAGGAATCGTCTTCACATCGCCAGTCCCGATCACCCCTGACGGGAGGTTGCCGTGACCTGCCGCATGTCGGGCGCCGCCGTCCTCGCGTTCGCCGCCTTCGCTGCATTCGCGTGTACGGAAGAGAGCCCTACCGCCCCCCCCCCGACGTTCGACGCGGCCAACGCTCTCCTGGCCTGCGGACAAACCCAGCTGAATTTCCATCAGTGGTGGGGCTGCAATTCCATCATTTCGGTCGGGCCTGCGCCTGGGGAGCCTAACGCAGGGATCACAAACGCCATCGATGCGTGGCATGACGTGCTCCATTGGGATGCGCTCCCGAACATTCCGGAGATAGTTTATCGGGAGTCGTCGCCCGCGATCAAAGTGAGCTATGAGCATTCGAACGGTAATAACACGTGGTGCGCTTTCAACGGCCCTACGGACTCGATTCTCCTCGAAGGGATGGACTGCGAAGGGCAGCTTTTTGGCGACGTATCGGCCCTGATCACGCATGAATTTGCTGAAATTCTGGGATTGGACGAGGACTTCGAGGTGACGGGCTCGGCTGCGGACTGCACGGTGCACATCTCCGGCCTGACATCTCTCAACTCTCGGCCTTGCGCCCAGGAAGTTGAGTTCATCTTTGCCGGTTACGGGCTCACGACGGTGGACCCAAGCAACATCTGGGACCAGACGGTGGTGACCAGACTCTCAATCGCCGCACATGACCTGACGGTAGAACAGAACGCGTCTGCATCCAATTCCGTCACTTCTATCACGGTGGACCCGCCGGGGACGGCTCCCGTGACCGCATCAGCTTCGCAGGCAACGTACAGCTGGACAGCGGTGACTTCAGGCATCGTCACGCTCTCGCCCGCACCAGGTGGCCGCACCGTGACTATTGGGGGCTTCGCCCCAGGGACGACGTACGTCCGGGTTACTGTCGCGGGCACCAGCGTCAGCAATGGCGTAGTCGGAACCGTCGTGAAGCGGCTGGGCGACAGCGTGAAAGTGGTGGTGCCCGCTCCTCCCCCAACTGGCACCAATTTCCGGGTGAGTGATATCACAGGGCCACCAGTGCCGATTACCGAGGCCGGTATTGAGGGATTGCATGCCGTTGTGGAGGATCCCTACAATGAATTCTACCAGGTCAAATGGGACATCTCCTACAGTAATGGCAGCCATGCCGCCGTCCATTCAGACTACTACCCCAGCCCGAATTACACGCTGCAGGTGCCGGCGGGTTCCTACAAGATTACCGTGACAGCCACCGCTCGAAGCGAAGGCCACTTCAAGTCGCACACCAGCTACTTCCCGGTCTGCACCGGGAGCGGGGGTGGAGGGGGCGGCGGCGATCTGCTACGCGCGCAGTTGCCAGATAGTCAGCCTGATGCTGGGACCGACGCCGTGGGAGGATGCTGATGCGACGTGTCCTGTTCCTGCTTGGGGTGGTCGGACTGGCGGCATGCGGCACGGAGCCCAGCCCGCCCCCACCGCCCTTCGCGGGCAAGATCGTCTTCCAATCGGATCGGGCAACGCTTGATGGCTCACCGTTGCTATACAGCATGAATCCCGACGGCAGCGAGATCCGACAAGTCCCAATTTCGCTGCCGTCGGCGCTGGGCCAAGCGGATATCAGTCCCGATGGCGAGCGTATCGTTCTGAGCCAAGGCTTCGCGCTCTATACCTCACGCGGTGACGGCACGGAGCTACGTCTCGTGGTACCAGCCGGCAAGGGTGCCTCGAAGCCGGCCTGGTCGCCAGACGGGCAACGCCTCGCCTTTGCGGCTCAGCAGGCCGGAATCTACGACATCTGGGTCAGTGACCAGCTTGGCAATGGACAGACCGATCTTACGCAGACTCCGGATTACGCGGAGGGGGCGCCTGCGTGGGCGCCGGATGGAATGAGACTCATCTACAGCCGGGGCCTGCCTGACGGCAGTATTCCCTTCGAACTCTGGACGATGAAGGCCGACGGAACCGACCCTCGCCGCTTGATTGGAGATCCGCACAACGACGCAGCTAACCCAGCATTCTCTCCGGATGGAACGTGGATCGCCTACGTCAGCGGCCCCGGCATTTTCAACGATCTCCGCGTGGCCCGTGCCGATGGGACCGAGGATCACTCCATCTTCAAACTTGATGATGGCACAGCGCTCGATGATCCCGCCTGGTCACCTGACGGACAGGAGATCGTGTTCTCGCTGAGCCTGAACATCGCTACGATCCACGTGGATGGGACAGGGCTGCAGGTGCTGACGGACAGCGCAATCAATTTCGACCCGGACTGGGGCCCGGCGCCGCCGCCCTGACGCGGAGTCACGAAGACACGAAAGACACGAAAACACAAAAGCGGTCGTGAGTCGTGGGTCGTCGGCTTCAGCGTCCCGCGTGCCGAGTCCCGCGTCCACTTTCGTGATTTCGTGTCTTTCGTGCTTTCGTGACTAGCGATCCCGGTCATAGTGACCATACCGGTCGCCACGATCATACCGGTCATCCCAGTCGCGGTAATACCGCCCGCCCCGCTCATAGACCACCACCGCATGCACCCGATCGCGCGAGTTGAAGCGGCGATCGTAATATCGGCCACCCGTGTAGTAGACGGTCACGGGGCGGTAGCCATGCTTCCGCCACCACTTGCCTGAGCGATGGCCTCGGCCACGGTCATGGACACGGTCGACCACGACTACGCGGGGCGCCACCACGACACGCCGAACGGGAGGCCGGCGAACAACCACGACCTCGTGTCGCGGGCGAGGACCGATGTGAACATTGACGTCCGCCCGGACCTGGGCAGCAAGCGGCAAGGGCAGGAACGCGAGTGCGCCGACCAACGCCGACCAGCGCGAGATGGAGAGAGGCATGGCAACCTCGGTGGTGATATGGAGACGGAATGAACTGACTGCCGCCTCCCGCAATGCGAACCGCATGCCATTTCACAAGTCGTTCATCCACCACTACTTGTGAACCGATCAGCCGGAGCTGGTGTCCGAGAGAGGGGACGCGCGGATGCCGGCCTCAGCGTCCAGGAAATCACAGATGACCTGAAATGCCTGGGCGCGGTCGAGCCCGAACGCTTCCATGAGATATGGGATGGCGCCGTACATGTTGCTGCGCCCGCCGGCGCGAAGCCGGCGGAGAAAGCGAACGTGCGGATGCGGACGGGGCGGCTTGCGAAGCTTCCGTGTGCGAATCTTGACTGACGACATACTACCCGAATATACACCGAAGCTGCTATTTTTGCGAGCCCCGGTCTCCCGTGTAAACCTGCTTTTCCGTCACGATGTAGTTCATCACGACGTCGTGCTCGGCCATCGGTACCTTGTCCACCAGCTGTACCTCGAAGCAGAGGGCCGCCAAGGTAGCGTCCGGCCTCGCGTGTGCCAGCAGCCTGTCGTAGTACGCCTTCCCATGACCAAGCCGGCCGCCTTGCCGGTCGAACGCCACACCCGGCACAACGAAGAAATCCACGCGCTCCGGCGCCACCTGCCGCGCCAGATCCTGGCGGATATCGTCCCTGGGCTCGAGCAGGCCGAACGGTGCCGGCGCCACTTCCTCCAGCGAGCCGACCAGCGCCAGGCGGAGTCCATCCTGGCTCACCCAAGGCAGCGCCACACGGCGCCGAGCCGCCATGGCATCGGCGATCATGGGCAGCGTCATCACTTCGCTCTTGACGCCGACAAACCAGGAAATCGTCTCCGCCGCAGCGTATTCGGGAAGACTGGTGACATGCCGGCCTATGGCTGCGCTGTGGGCCATCCGGTCGTTGGCCCGGTCCCGCCGCTCCAGCAACAGGGTGCGAAGACGTGCTTTCTCTTCCACGAAGGCGTACCTTTCTGGACGCGGGACTCGTGACTCGTGACTCGTAACTCATGTCCCGCGTCTCGCGTCCGAACATTGATCTAACCCGCTAACGGAAACCCGGCGTGCCCGCAGTCTTCAGCGTCACCGTTGCCAAGGACTACCTCAATTTTGCCGCCGCCCATTTCATTACGATGCGCGGCCACAAATGCGAAGCGCTCCATGGCCATAATTACCGGGTTGGCGTCACGGTGGAAGGGGCACTCGATGCCGAGTGCCGCTGGGTCATGGACTTCAGCGTGCTGAAGGACATCCTCCGTCCCCTGGTCAAGACGGTAGATCACCGGGTCCTGCTGCCCACCCGGAACCCCAAGCTTGCCATCGAGCAGCGAGGCGGGCAGCTGCACGTCGCCGTCTTCGGTGAGCCGCGCTACGTCTTTCCCGAGCGCGACTGCATCCTGCTCGAGATCGAGAACACGACCGCCGAGATGCTGGCCGAACATTTTGGCCAGCAGGTGCGGGCCGCGCTGGCCCAGCAGGGGCAGGCTGAGGTTGCGCGCCTGGTAGTGGAAATCGAGGAGAGCACCGGTCAGTCGGCTTTCTGGGAATGGCGCTGACCGCTCACCTCCGAAAGGAGCATCATGCCAAAGGAAGCAACCTACACCGGCTCGGCACTTGCCGAGCGCATGAAGGACCTGAAGGGCTGGGATGAGACCGAGGGCACCATCCGCCGCATCTATGCTACCGATGGCTGGCCCACCACGCTCATGCTGGTCAACATGATCGGCTTCTTCGCCGAGGCGGCGGATCATCACCCCGATCTCGCGGTCAGCTGGGGCAAGGTGGAAGTGCGCCTCAGCAG
>DAIMFY010000026.1:6180-14614 GCA_036724295.1 Gemmatimonadales bacterium
ATCATCACCCCGATCTCGCGGTCAGCTGGGGCAAGGTGGAAGTGCGCCTCAGCAGTCACTCGGCGGGCGGCATCACGGACAAGGATGTCGCACTCGCTCACATCATAGAGGCCAACGCGCTCTGGCGGCCCGCTGGCGGCGCGCTTACAGGTACGTCGAAACAGTGGGTCACGGCGGAGTCTCCATAGCGGGACCGTCAGTAACCCGGCTCGATCCCGCTCCGGACCCGCTCGCGGCGTTCGGGGCGGTTCGCCATCTCCCCTGGCCGCTGCTGCTGGAGAGCGCGGGCCCACTCACCCCACATTCGCGCTATAGCTACGTCATGGCGGACCCGGTGCGGATCGTGCGCCTCCCGGCCCATGCACATGCGCTCGACGAGCTCCGCGCCCTGCTCGCCGAATTTCGCCGCGAAACAATTCCTGGCCTTCCGCCCTTCCAGGGCGGCCTCGCCGGCTATCTCACCTATGAACTCGGCGCATCACTCGAAGGGATCGAGACCGGTGGCGATGCTCCCGGCGTGCTGATGGGGCTATACGACAAGGTGACGGCGTGGGACCGGATGACAGGGGAATGCTGGGTGATTGATGGTCGTCGGTCGCCAAGCGCTGGTCTTCAGTCTTCGGTCGTCGGTCTTCAGGCGCGTTCGACGACTGAAGACCGAAGACCGACGACCTGGCGGACGACCGACGACAGACGACCGAGGACCGGCGCCGTCGCCCGCCCCGCATACGAATCCCAAGTCCAGCGCATCCGCGATTATATCCTCGCCGGCGACGTCTTCCAGGTGAACCTCTCCCAGCGGTTCAGCGTGCCGTCCACACGGGATACGCTCGAGCTCTACCAGCGCCTGCAGGCGCGGAGTGCAGCGCCGTTCTCCGCCTGTTTCGAGGCCGGTGATCATGACGTCCTGAGCATCTCGCCCGAGCTGTTTCTCTCGCTCGACGGCGGCGCCATCGAGACGCACCCCATCAAGGGGACCCGGCCCCGCGGCGCGAGCTCGGAGGCCGATGCTGCGCTCGTCAGCGAGCTGTTGGACAGCAGGAAGGACCGCGCTGAGAACGTGATGATCGTGGACCTGATGCGGAATGACCTCTCGCGCGTGGCGGAGCCGGGCAGCGTAGAGGTCCCATCGCTCTGCGCCCTCGAGTCCCACCCGACGGTGCATCATCTGGTCTCGACCGTGACCGCGCAGCTCGCGCCGCCGCATGATGCCTTCGACCTGCTGGCCGCAGCCTTGCCCGCCGGCTCCATCACCGGCGCACCCAAGGTGCGGGCCATGCAGATCATCCAGGCACTGGAACCGGTCCCACGTGGAGTCTACTGCGGCGCCATCGGCTATATCGGCTGGGATGGGGGCATGAAGCTGAGCGTCGCCATCCGGACCCTGACCCGTCGTGATGGCATGGCGCAGATCCATGCAGGGGGCGGGATCGTGCTCGATTCGGATCCCGCCGCAGAGTATGACGAGACGCTTGCCAAGGCGCGCGCGCTGCTCGAGGCGGCGGCCGAATGATCCTGGTACTCGACAACACCGACAGTTTTGTCCACAACCTGGCGCGCTATGTCCGGGAGCTGGGTGGTGAGCCGCTGGTGCGTCGCACTAACGCGATCTCGCTGGACGAAATCGCGGACATGGCGCCCTCGCACATGATCATCTCGCCGGGGCCGTGCACGCCCGCCGAGAGCGGTGTATCCGTGGAAGCCATCCGGCGCGTCGGCTCCCAGATCCCGATCCTCGGCGTCTGCCTGGGACATCAGTGCATCGGCGCTGCGTACGGCGGCACGATCGTGCAGGCGAAACATCCCATGCACGGCATGGCAAGCGAAATCAGTCATGATGGTCGTGGAGTCATGACAGGACTGCCAACGCCGCTCATGGCGGGCCGCTATCACTCGCTGGTGGTGGACCGGGAATCGCTGCCATGCGAACTGGAGATCACTGCCACCGCGCCTGATGGCGACATCATGGCGCTACGGCACCGCACCCATCGGGTCTTCGGCGTGCAGTTTCATCCGGAGTCGGTGTTGACGGCGCAGGGATATCAAATGCTGGGGAAGTTCCTTGCAATAGGGGTTAGGGATTAGGGAACAGGGGCCAGGGCGGAAGGACTGACGCCCGGCTCACAGCCCCTAACCCCTATCCCCTAGCCCCTCATCCCTAATCCCCCAAACTGATTCCCAGCTCCCGCGCCGTCTGGATGGTATCGCTGTCGAGCGGGACCAGCTTCTGGCGTCCCACCACGTCCGCGAGCGGGACAGTGGTGATGGTAGAGTTGTTGAGGCCCACCATGACGTCGAACTCGCCGTTGGCAACGGCGCGGACGGCCGCGGCGCCGAATCGGAGGCCCAGCAGCCGATCATACGTGGTCGGGGTGCCTCCGCGCTGCAGGTGACCCAGCACCAGCGTTCGCACTTCCTTGCCCGTCCGCTGCGTGACGGCATGGGCCACTTGGCCAGCGATGCCGCCGAGCCGGTCCACCGTCCCCACCCCGCGCCGCTCCACCAGCACCGGGCTGTCGCCGTGGGCGCAGGCGCCTTCGGCGACCACCACGATGCTGAAGTGCCGGCCCGCCGCTTCCCGCCGGCGGATCTTGTCGCACACTTTCTCGATGTCAAACGGAATTTCGGGCAGCAGGATTACGTCGGCACTGCCGGAGATACCACTGTTGAGGGCAATCCACCCGGCGTCACGTCCCATCAGCTCGACCACCATGACCCGCTCATGGCTTTCGGCGGTGCTGTGCAGCCGGTCGAGCGCCTCGGTGGCGGTGCTGACCGCGGTATCAAAGCCGAAGGTGCGCTGGGTTCCGAACACGTCGTTGTCGATGGTCTTGGGCACGCAGACGACGGGCAGACCCTTGAGCGCGAGCCGGTGCGCGATCTGCATTGAGCCGTCGCCACCGATGCTCACCAGTGCGTCGAAGCCCGACGCGTGAAAGGCGGCGCACAGGTCGTCCGAGCGGTCGCGCTCGAATTCGGCGCCCGCCTCGTTGCGTGCCACCCAGCGGAAAGGGTTGCCCCGGTTGGTGGTGCCGAGGATCGTGCCGCCCAGATGGGTGATGCCGCGGACCTCGGCGGGCCCCAGCGACACGACGCCGTCGAAGCTGAGCAACCCCTCGAAGCCGCGCTGGATACCGTACGTCTGCCAGCCCCGCTGGTGAGCGCTCAGCACTACGGCGCGAATGACGGCGTTCAGGCCCGGAGCGTCGCCCCCGCCGGTGGATATGGCTATGCGCATCGCGAGAAATGGCTCACAAGTCCCCTGCAACTCCCGCCTGTTGGTGACAACGGATGCCTCTCGATCGAATCGTAGTGCGCACCGGAAGGGAGGCAAGGGCGCGGTCGCCTTGTCCCGGTGCGCCGGGCATCGTATCTATTGGCTCATGCCATTCTCCCGTTGCGCCTCGCTCGCCCTGCTTCTCGCGGTGGCAGGCACGGCACCGCTCGGCGCCCAGCAGCGGCGCTACCTGATCGAGGCCGGCGCGGCCGGCAGCTATCTCCATTTCGACGGGAACACCAACCTCAAGGCGGGCGCCGGCGGCGTCGGCCGCATCGGGCTCTGGCTGCACCGGAATCTCTCGGTCGAGGGCGAATTCGGCCTCTACAGCTCGGAGTCCCGGATCGTCTCGCTGGGATCAAATTCCTGGAATGTGCAGACCTACGGCGGCTCCCTGCTCGGCAACCTGCCTGTGGGCTCGGCCAGCTCGGTCTTCCTGCGGGTTGGGTACGGCGTCACCAAGTACGATGCCGATGTCTGCCCCGCGAGCACCATCCTCGGTCCCTGCGGCTCGACCGGCGCGGTGCAGGGCGGCGTTGGCGCGCGCATGGCAATCTCGCCCACGATCATGATCCGGCTCGATGGCATCGCGTCGCATGCCTCATCCTCGGTCGGCGGCGCGTCTACCGGCATCACCAATCTCGGCGCCAGCCTGGGCCTCAGCGTCATGCTGGGCAGCAAGCCGCTCACTGACAACGACCAGGACCGGGTCTACGACATCGACGACCGCTGCCCCGATACGCCCCTGGGCGCGCTGACGGATCGCGACGGCTGCCCCACCGACACCGACGGCGACGACGTCTTTGATGGCCTCGACCGCTGTCCCACCACCCCGGCCGGCGCCAGGGTCAATGATGCCGGATGCCCGCTCGACACCGATGGCGACAACGTACCTGACGGGCTCGACGCCTGCGCCGACACGCCTGCTGGCGCCGCCGTGAACGACAAGGGCTGCCCGGAAGATTCCGATGGTGACGGTGTCGCTAACGGGGTGGACCGCTGCCCGGACACGCCGGCTGGCGCCAGTGTCGACCAGCTCGGCTGCCCCGGCGATGAGGACGGCGACCGGGTGCTCGATGGTCTCGATCGTTGTCCCCGCACGCCCGCGGGCACCACGGTGAACGCCTTCGGTTGTCCGCCAGGCGTGCCGCCGGGCACCGAAGGCGGCGGGGAGCTCACGCCTGGCAGCAGCCGGGTGCTGACGGGGGTCCAGTTCGCACCGCGCAGCGCGCGGCTGCCGGCCTCGGGCCGCCCCACACTCGACTCACTGGCGACCCTGCTGAGCGCGCATGCGGACGTCACGGTGGAAATCGCCGCGTACGGCGACGGCACGGCGCAGGAGACCCAGACGCTCACCCAGCTGCGTGCCGAGGCAGTGCGCCGTTACCTGATCACCCGCGGCGTCGCGCTGCAGCAGCTGGTTGCCAAGGGCTACGGCAATGCCGATCCGCTGACGAGCGGGAGCGATGCCGCCGCGCAGAACCGCAACCGGCGGATTGAAGTGCATGTGCTGCCTGCGCGGTAGCCGGGCGTCGAGCGTCGGGCGCCGGACGCCGGGCGTCTGGCGTCCGGCGTTTGGCATATTCGTCCTCCTGCTCACCAGCTGTAACAGCGAAGCCCGTCGCGCCCAGCGAGTTGCCGATTCCCTGCGCGTCGTCGATTCAATCCGCGTGGACAGCCTGCGACGGGACAGCATTGCCAGGGCCATCCAGCGCGCCGACAGCATCCGGGCGGACAGCATCCGGACCGACTCGCTCCGCCGTGTCGACTCCATCGCCAAGGCCCGGAGGCGCCGGACCGCTTCGGCGGCGGCATCGTTTTCCTCGACCGATACGGTCCCGTGGCCCAAGCTGCCGGCACCGCTGACTGGCTCGCTCCTTCCATCGCACCGGATCATTGCCTATTACGGCAACCCGCTTTCACGCCGCATGGGCATCCTGGGTGAAATCCCGCCGGAACAGATGATGGCCCGGCTCGATTCCACCGCGAAGACATGGGCCGAGGCAGACAGTACGAAAACCGTCATCCCGGCACTCCACTTGATCGTGACGGTTGCACAGGGCAGCGAAGGGCGCGATGGCATGCATCGCCTGCGGATGACCGACAGCCTCATCGAGCGGGTGGGACGCTGGGCGGAATCACGCCACTGGCTGCTCTTTCTCGATATCCAGGTGGGCCGCAGCACGGTGCAGGCGGAGCTGCCAAGACTGATCCCCTACCTCGAGCGTCCCTACGTGCACCTGGCGCTGGATCCCGAGTTCGCAATGAAGGGTGGGGCGCGGCCAGGGAAGAAGATCGGCACCATGGACGCGAGCGAGGTGAACTACGCCATCGGCATGCTCACGGATGTCGTGCAGCGGATGAAGATCCCTCCCAAGGTGCTGGTGGTACATCGCTTCACCGAAGGGATGCTCACCAACGCCGACAAGATCATCCGCGATCCGCACGTCCAGGTCGTCATCGACATGGACGGCTTCGGCCCGCCCGCGCTCAAGCGCAGCACCTGGCGGCACGTCATCCAGCGCGACCCGGTACAGTACACCGGCTTCAAGCTGTTCTACAAGAACGACAAGCCGATGCTCACGCCGGCGCAGGTGATCAGCCTCTATCCGTCGCCGCTGTACATCCAGTATCAGTAGCTGCTGGCTGCCGGCGGCTCGCCCCTTCTCCCTGGCTCCTGGCCCCTCATCCCTCGTCTCATGACCAAAATTCTTCTCGCACTCTCCGTCCTGGCCACCCCGCTCGCCGCCCAGCAGGCCAGCGACGCCACCCGTGCCGCGCGGGCGGTGGATGGCACGGTGATGCAGGCGCATCTCGAATTCCTGGCCAACGACCTGCTCGAAGGCCGGAAGCCGGGAACCCGGGGTGGTGAACTTGCCGCCCTCTACCTCAGGACCCAGTTCGAGCGCCTGCACCTCGAACCCGCCGGCGACTCGGGCACCTACTACCACAGGGTGCCTATCATCTCGCTCGCACCTTCGCCGACACTTTCCGTGCAGCATGGCGCCAGCAGCGAGACACTGTCGTACATGAAGGACTACATGCTCTGGTCCATGCACGATACCAGCAACGTCTCGGCCAGCGGTGACCTGGTATACGTGGGGTACGGCATCGTGGCGCCGGAATACCACTGGAACGACTATGCTGGCGTGGACGTGAAGGGGAAGATCGTGGTGACGCTGGTGAACGACCCCGGGCTCCAGGACTCCACCATCTTCCGCGGCAGCACCCTCACGTATTATGGCCGCTGGACCTACAAGATCGAGGAAGCCGAGCGGCAGGGCGCCGCCGGGATCCTGATGATCCATACGGATGAGAGCGCCACCTATCCCTGGAGCACCGTATCGTCTTCCTGGTCGGGGCCGCAGGTGCGGGTGGCCCGCGCGAGCGGTCCCCTCACAGTTGCAGGGTGGTTGACACACGAGGCTGCCGGCCAGCTCATGGGCGGATCCGCTCGCCTCGATTCGCTCACCCGGGCCGCGGCGCGCCCTGGATTCACCGCTGTCCCGCTCGGAATGACCGCCACGGCAACGGTCGAGAGCGACGTCCGGCGCACCGAGACGATGAACGTGGTGGCGCGCCTGCCCGGCCATGGGCCCCACAGGGCAGAGGCGGTAATCATCGGCGGTCACTATGATCACTTCGGGATCGGCACACCGGTGGACGGCGACTCGATCTACAACGGCGCAGAAGACAATGCGTCGGGGACGGGAGCGGTGCTGGCGGTGGCCGAGGCGATGACCCGCTCTGGCGTACGGCCCGACCGATCGATCGTATTCATCGGTTTTGCGGCGGAGGAGGCGGGCCTGCTCGGTTCGACCGCCTTCGCGGCCCGGCCCACCATTCCGCTCAGGGATATAGCCGCCGTGCTCAACATGGACGTCATGAACCTCCATGGCGCCTCGCGGGACGTTGTCGCACTGGGACTCGATCAATCCTCGCTGGGGGCCACCTTCCGCCAGGCGGCGCGGGCCGAGGGGCTCAGCGTTGGGGTCAACCCGGAGGCGCTCCGGACCGGTTCGTTCTTCCGGTCGGATCATTTCCCGTTTGCCCGCGCCGGCGTCCCGGCGCTCTCGCTGGAGGGGCCGACGCGCTACGTCGGCAAGCCAGCCGACTACGCGAAGCAGGTGGGCGACGACTACACCGAGCACCGCTATCACCAGCCCAGCGACGAGGTCCTGCCGAGCTTTGACTACGCGGGCGCGGTGCAGCAGATGAGGGTGATTACCCGGGCAGCGCTGATGGTGGCCAACGCGGCAACGATGCCCACGTGGTCGCCGACATCGGAGTTCAAGGAGGCCGGTGAGGCGAGGTTGAAGGACTGACTGGGTGGACAGTCAGATAGCGGCATGTGGCATGGGGCGTGTGGCTTGCGACCCCACGCCTTATGCCCTACGCCCTATGTCACTCTCCCACATCAGCTTAAGCTCCCCCCGATTCACCCGAGTGGCGCTTCCCCCCAGCGAATGGTATCTTGCCCCCGTTTCGCACCCACCCAACGCCGGGGGCACCGCTGGAACTCCCGACTGCGCATCGGATTCCGATCTCGTGGCTGGTGCAATACGCCGGCGAGACCATCCGTTACCGCACGATGACGGAACTGGCGCCGCCGGGGATGTTCGACCCGGCTGCCATCCAGGCCGCGCACGACGCCATCAGCCAGAGCAAGCCGGCGCTCGCCGTGGTCAAGAAGCAGAAGGACACCGGCGTCTGGGGGCAGAACCTCCTGGGCCTCGCGGCTTCGGCGCGCGACGGCATCAAGGACACCGGCACCGTGCCGCAATACCGGCGGCTGGTCGAACTCGCCTGGCCGCACGGAACCCGTCCCTTCAAGCTGGCTGACCGGATCCTCTTCCGCCTGCTGACCCGGGACGAAGATCCCGCCCTGCTCTTCGAATACCAGAAGGCCGCCAAGGCCGAGCCGGCCGTGATTCCATGGGCCCGGGAGACCGAGCGCGAAGCCGCCACCTGCGCCCTCGCCGAGGCCGGTTACGCCGACGATCCCCGGCTCAGGGGCGCTGGCCACCGGGTGGCGAGTGCGGTATCCGCCTTCCTGCGGAGTCCCCTCGCCGAAAAGCCATTCCTCCGCTCTGGCAGCACCACCATCCTTCATCCCGAGGCCTATCCGCCGAGCTGGTACTCGGTCGCCATGATCGC
>DAIMFY010000027.1:0-11907 GCA_036724295.1 Gemmatimonadales bacterium
GGTACCAGCGCCGCCCGCCGCCGGGCTCGAAGCGCCTCGAAGGTGGTGACGAAGGGATCAGACGAAGAAATCGCCAACGACAATGCCATGCCGGCCCGGGTTGGTGACCTTGACGATGGACCGCCGGTAGCGGCCCTCTGCATCCTGCTCCGCGAGGTCCACTTGCTGGCCCGGCGGTGGAAGCATGCCGCCATCGGCGTCAATGGCCAGACGCACGAGCGGGCGGTTCAGCAGCTTGGTTTCCGGATTGGGCGCGCTCACCACCCCGACTTCCATCGTGTCGAGGATGACGCAGGTGCCCACCGGATAGATGCCGATCAGGTTGATGAATGCCTTGACCAGCACCGGGTCGTACCCGCGCCGGGGGTTTTCCCACATTTCGCGCAGCACCTGGTCGGGCTCGATCGGCACCGTCTGGTAGCTGCGGCGCGTGGTGGCCGCGTCGAACCCGTCGGCCACCGAGACAATGCGCGAGAACAGCCCCACTTCGCGCGGCCGGACCGTTTTGGGGTAGCCGGTCAGGTCGATCTTCATGTGGTGCTCGTGCGCGACCAGGATGGACCGGTACGGAATCTCCTCGTAACCCCGCAGCATGAACAGGGTCAGTGCCCCGAACCAGGGATGGGCCTGCATTACCCGCCACTCGTGGTCGTCGAGGCCACCGGACTTGTTCAGGATCTCGACCGGGATGCGCGCCTTGCCGATGTCGTGCATCAGGGCGGTCATGCCCAGATCGTAGAGCTGCAGCTTGGAGAAGCCCAGCTTCTTGCCGAGAGCCACGGCAAAGATGCACACATTGACGCAATGCTGGAAGGTGTATTCGTCGTAATCGCGGATGGTGGTGAGGCCCATCAGCGACGTTTCGTTATTGAGCACCTGGTCCACGATCAGCTGGACGGCGCGCTTCATCTTCTTGACGCTGGTGGCCTTCCCCAGCCGGACGCTGGTGACCACTTCCTTGGCCACCGCGACGCCATGGGAATAAGTCCGCTTGGCCAGTTCCCGCTGGCGCGCCTGCTCATCCAGCGAATCCTCGGAGGGCTGGGCCCGCTCGAGTTCCAGCCCGTGCACGCCGCTCGTGAAGAAGCGCTCGGCCAGTTCATCGAACGGCTCCGCCAGGTTGCGCTCGGCGAGGTTGATCAGGATGCTGAGGAAGGCCTGCCAGTCACGGCGCGTGACATCCCGGTGGATGTGGAGGACGCCAATATCGAACGCCCGCAGCGTCGCGAGGATGTTGCTGAAGGAGGCGTAGTTGTCCAGCTCGAGCCGAAGCCGGGTGGAATTGACGAAAATGAAGTCGCCCGAGAGCCGGATCTCGACTTCCGCTTCACGCTCCAGCAGGGTGGTCGAGGCGTGATCCAGGTCGTCGAGCGCCCGCTGCACGGTGGCATTCTCGACTGGATACAGCTTGAGGCTCCGGAGAGCGGCGTAAAGCGTCAGCAGGAGTCCGCGGCCACTGGCTCGCAGCACGCCGTCCTGTGGCGCGCCCTCGGTGATAGGCTGGGTCACGCCGTTCCCTCCCGGAGGGCCTGCCTGGCGGCGTTCCGCACCACCAGTTCCTTGTCGTCCTGTGCGGCCTCGAGCAGCTGGCGCGCCTCGGCCGTACCGATCCGGCCCAGCGCCAGCGCGGCGCAGGCCCGCACTTCCGGCGGCTCCTTCATGCGCAGGAGACCCCGTCCGCCGAGCATGCCCCCGAGCAGTTTGATCCCGGATGGGCCGGCGATGGCGCCATAGGCCTCGAAGAAGGCCTTCTTCTCCGACATGTCGAGGTCCTTGAGCGACTTTCCCTGGACCACGTTTTCAATCCGCCGGAGCGCGCTGCGATATCCACGGGCGCCGACCGCCTTGACCGCCGCCACCCGCACGGCCCGGTCGGCATCATCCAGCGCCCGGTCGAGATGGGCCAGCGCGCCGGGTGAGCCGATCGCATCCAGCGCCTGCACCGCAGCCAGCCGGATGTCGGTGCTGTCGTGGCCGAGCAGGTCGCCCAGGCCGGTGACGGCACCCTGCAGCTTGAGCCGGCCGCAGACTCCGACTAGCGCGGGCAGGGCTTCATTGGCGCTATCCTCGTCGATACCGTCGCGCAGCAGCCGGAGCACTTCTGCCGAGTTCTGCGACGCCAGCCGGTCCACCGTTTCTTCGAGCATGCGGCGCACCGTGCCCGAATACAGCCGCGGCACCATGGTCAGGATCGGGCCGAGCGCGGCCGCGCGCAGTTCGGCAAGGACCTCGCGCACGTCTTCGTCCCCCGGGCGGGTGGACGCCTCGTCGAGGGACTGGACCAGCTGCCGCACGATGGCGGGCTCGCTCAGCCGTTCCTCGAATTCGCGGACCCGGGCACGCTCCGAGGGTGCGAGTGTGGTGACCCGCTGCTCCAGCACACGCAACTCGCGCAGGATGGCGGCGACGACCCGGAATTCGCCCTTGTTCAGCAGGTTGGGCAGGAGGGCGTCGAGGATGGTATGGATTTCCTCGCGCACCGCGGGCGCCCGTTCCGTCTCGTAGAGGTCGAAGAGAATGGCCAGGGCGCTGCCGCGCGCATCACGTGCGTATTCGTGGCGCACCGCATCGATGACGTAGTTGATCTCCTGCTCATCGAGGAAGTAAAGGGTGCCGTCGAAGTCGTCCAGGTCGACGACCCCGCTGGGCTTGGCCGCTTCCTCCTCGACCGCCTGGCGCCGCTCATCCGGCTGCACCTCGGGCGTGGCCTTCTGGTCCGGCGTTGCCGCGGGCGTCGCCTCCGAGAATGGCTCCGCGAACACGTAGGAGATCCAGAGAAACTCCCGCTCCCAGAGCAGGGTGAGCAGGTCGTCCGGCGCATCGGTGGCCAGGAAGCGCGCCTGGTTCACCAGCTCCAGGAACTGCCCGATCTCCTCCTGCTCCACGCCCTTCTTGAGGGTGAGGACACGGAGGCCGTCCTTGTAGAGCGTCCACGCAATGCTTTCAGCCTTGGTGAGCTGGTGGTAGACGACCTGGTCCTCCCAGACGAAATCGGTCTCAGCGACGATCAGGGTGATTTCGTCGGTGGCGGCCCAGACCGGGGCAAAGGCCGCCTGCACGTTCTGGCTGGCGCGCTGGTGGATGGGATTGTTGGGCAGGTACATCTGGAACGCGCGAAGCGCCTTCACGAGGCTGGCAATCAGCTCCGCGACCTGCGACGCCGGCAGGACGACCGATGAGGTATCGGCCACCGTCATCCGCGCTGCTCCATCAGCTGGGCGACATGTGCCACGTCTTTGTCTCCCCTGCCGCTCAGGCAAACGAGTACGGTGTGATTCGCCGGCCAGGACGACCGGCGCACCCACGCCAGCGCGTGCGCAGTCTCCAGCGCCGGAATGATCCCCTCGAGCCGTGACAGCGCGCTGAAGGCTGCCAGCGCCTCATCGTCCGTGACGCTTTCGTAGCGCACCCGGCCAGTGTCGTGCAGGTAGCTGTGCTCCGGCCCGACACCGGGGTAGTCAAGACCCGCTGAAACCGAGTGCGCCTCTGCCACCTGCCCATCGGCATCCTGCAGCAGGTAACTCAGCGCGCCGTGCAGGACGCCGGGCCGCCCTCGGCCCAAGGTGGCGGCGTGCCGTGCGGTCTCCACCCCCGCCCCGGCGGCCTCCACCCCTACCAGCGCCACGTCGTCGTGCAGGAAGGCCGTGAAAATTCCCATGGCGTTGGAACCGCCGCCGACGCACGCCACCACCGTTCCGGGCAGGCGGCCCTCCGAATCCAGGAGCTGTGCGCGCGCTTCCCGCCCGATCACCGCCTGGAAATCGCGCACCATGCGCGGATAGGGATCCGGTCCCACGACCGAGCCGATGATGTAGTGCGTCGTCGGCACGCTGGCGACCCAGTCGCGCAGTGCCTCATTGGCCGCGTCCTTGAGCGTGCGAGTGCCCGACTCAACCGGGACGACGGTGGCACCGAGCAATTCCATCCGGAACACGTTGAGCGCCTGGCGCCTGACATCCTCGGCGCCCATGTAGACCACGCACTCGAGACCGAAGCGGGCGCAGACCGTGGCAGTCGCGACTCCGTGCTGGCCGGCACCAGTCTCCGCGATGATCCGGCGCTTGCCCATCCGCAGCGCGAGGAGCGCCTGTCCGATGGCGTTGTTGATCTTGTGGGCGCCCGTGTGGTTCAGGTCCTCGCGCTTGAGCAGGACCCGCGCGCCGACCTCTGCCGACAGCCTGGGTGCCGGCGAAAGCGGGGTGGGCCGACCCACATACTCCCGGCTGAGTACGTCAAAATCATGCCAGAAGGCCGGGTCAGACCTGGCCGAGTCGTAGAGCTGGGCCAGCTCGTCCAGCGCGGCGACCAGCGTTTCCGGCACGTACCGGCCGCCGTACGGCCCGAAACGGCCCTCGACCGGCTGCTCATCCATCGATATCGACGCCACGAAGGGCCTCCAGAAAGCGCGCGACCAGTGCCGGATCCTTGATCCCCGGCGCACGTTCAACGCCGGAACTTGCGTCCACGGCATAGGGGAGCACCGACCTTGCGACCCCGCCCACACTGGCGGGGGTGAGTCCACCTGCCAGGACCATGGCGTGGCCGTCGAGGCGCTGTCGCACGCGCCTGGCCTGGAGAATGTCGAGCGCCCGGCCGCTTCCCCCGGCAGCGTCCCGCACCCACGGCTCGACCAGCACCGCATCCGCATGCGCGACCAGTCCGGCGGGATCCGGGGTATCGCTCTCCGCCGCAAGGCGGGCAGTTCGCCAGACCACGAGGCCCTCGCGGTGAAACGTGGCCGCCTCCTCGTCATGCTGGCCCCCGTGAAGCTGCACCCCGCCGAACCCGGTCCGGTCGCGACGACGAAGCACGTCGGTAACCGGCGAGTGAACTACGACGGCCAGTACGGGGACGCCCGCCGCCGCAGACACAATGTCCCGGATTTCGGCATCTGACGCCTGGCGAGGCCCGTGGTCGAGCACCACCCCCAGGAAGTCGGCCCCGGCCGTTGCCGCGTGCAGCGCATCTTGCGCGCGGCGGAGCCCGCAGATCTTGGCCTTAACGTGCATGACGCGTGACTATAGCCAGCGAGGCGAGCAGTGCACCCGGATCGTCGGCGCCGGACAGTGCGCTTCCCACCAGCACGGCATCAGCGCCCGACGCCGCTGCGCTCACCACGTCGCCTGGGGAGGTAACACCGCTCTCTGCCACCGCCACACAGGAGCGAGGAACCTGGGCGAGCAGTGAAAGTGCCCGAGGAACATCAACCACGAAGGTGTCGAGGTCCCGGCTGTTCACCCCGATGATCGCGGCGCCCGCGTCGAGCGCTCGCGCAATCTCGCTGCTATCGTGGGTCTCTACCAGCGTTGCGAGTCCAATATCGCGGGCGAAGCCAACCAGTCGAGCCAGCACGTCCTGCTCCAGCGCGCGCACGATCAGCAGTGCCGCGGCGGCTCCTACCGCTCTCGCCTCGAGCAGCTGCTCTTCGGAAACGATGAAGTCCTTGCGCAGGACCGGCCGCTCGGCCGCCAGCACGACGTCACGCAGGTCGTCCAGGCTGCCGCCAAAGAATGGCGCGTCGGTGAGCACCGAGACGGCGGCCGCGCCGTGCGCCGCGTAGGTGCGGGCAAGCAGCCCGGCGTCGAGAGACGGGTTGATCACGCCAGCCGACGGCGACCGGCGCTTGATCTCGGCGATGACGGCGACGTGGTCGTTCCTGAGCGCGGACTCGAAATCGGGCGCTGCCGCCGCCCGGGAAGCTCGGCGTTCCAGTGAGGCACGCTGGGACTTGAGGCCCGCCGCCCGCTCGCGGGCCGCAGCGAGGATGCGGTCAAGGGTGGCCGGCACTTGTCCTTCGGGAGGTTTTCGGGTACAATAGTTCGGGGTCTGTTCGGTCACCAGCCACAGGATCAAACCCATGCCGCTCACCAAACGCCAGCGCGAAATCCTGGAATATCTCCAGCGTCATATCTCGGAACAGGGCTACGCCCCGAGTTTCGAGGAAATCGCGGAGCGGTTCGGCTTCCAGTCCCTGGCCACAGTCCACGAACACCTGACCAATCTCGAGAAAAAGGGCTACATCCACCGGGCCTACAACGAGAGCCGCTCCATCGAAGTGCTGCCACCGCGCGGCACCGCTTCCGCCACCGAAGTCCCCCTGCTCGGCAAGGTGGCTGCCGGTACGCCTATCGAATCCCTGATGCATGACGAAACCGTCGCGGTCCCGGACGGAATGCTGCCCAGGCGCGGGCCCAATTACGCGCTCCGGGTGCAGGGCGAATCCATGATCGACGAACACATCATGAATGGCGATCTCGTCGTCGTGCACGGCAAGCAGACGGCAGAAAATGGCGAGATGGTCATCGCCCTGGTCAACGGCGCCGAGGCCACAGTCAAGAAGTTCTATCGGGAAGCCGGCGGCTGGATCCGACTGCAGCCGGCCAACGCCACCATGCAACCGCTCCGGTTCCAGGAACGGGATGTCCTCATTCAAGGCGTGGTGGTCGGGGTGATCCGGAAGTACAGCTAACGGGGTCAGGCGGTCCAGTGGAGGCGGAGCCATGGCCCTGTCCCTCGTGCTTTCCCGCCGCTTTCCGAAGTCGCTCCAGCACCGCGCGCGCCGCACCCGATCTCATCGCCTCGCGCGCCTGGACCACCCCCGACTCCATCGAGCCGTCATCGCTCGCCACCGCAATTGCCGCCGCCGCGTTCAGCACGATCGCGGCGGTTTCCACGCCCGATCCCCTGCCCTCCAGAACAGCCACCAGCCGCCGGGCGTTCTCCTGCGGATCACCGCCGGCAAGTCCGTCGAGTGACTCGACCTCGAGATCGAGCCGGGCTGGGTCGATCACGCTTTCCGTCACCCTGCCGTCCAGCACACTCCATACATGGGTCACGCCTGACGGGCTCAATTCGTCCATTCCCGCCGCGGCATGCACTACCATGGCACGCCTGCTGCCCAGGGCGAGCAGGGCTCCTGCCAGCAGTGGCGCGCGGTCGCGATCGGCGACACCCACCACTTGACGGCCGGCACCGGCCGGATTGGCGAGCGGGCCAAGCAGGTTCATGATCGTCGGCGTGGCCAGTTCCCGCCGCGCCGGCGTCAGAAATCGCATTGCCGGATGGAAGGCGGGCGCGAACAGAAAGACGATTCCGGCTTCCTGGAGGACACCGGCAGCACGCTCCGCGTCGAGGTTGATATCGACACCGAGCGCTTCGAGGACATCGGCCGAGCCGGAACGCGAGGTGTAACTGCGATTGCCGTGCTTGGCGATCGGCACGCCAGCCCCTGCGGCGACAAACGCCGCGGCAGTCGAGAGATTGAGCGTCGTGACCTGGCCGCCGCCGGTTCCGCAGGTGTCGACCAGCTGGTCCGGCCTTGGGACCTCTACGCGCCGCATCTCCCGTCGCAGTGCGTCGGCCGCGCCAGCGAGGTCATCGGCAGTCTCGCCGCGCGCGCGCAATCCCATGAGCAGGGCACCGGCCTGGGCCGCCGTGCCACCGCCACCGAAAAGCACGGCGAACGCCGAGGCACTCTCACTGCGCTCGAGCGGCTCTCCGTGTGCCAGCTTCCGGAGTGCCAGTCGCAGATGGTGGTCGGCAAGTTCAGTCACGTCCGGGCGGTCCGGGGGTGCGGGAATCGGGCCGGAAGCGTAGTGGAGAAATCGCCGTTTTGTCAATTCTGACAAGCAGTTGCGTGGCTTGTTCAGGGTCCGTCAGACGGCTAGATTCCGGCAGATGAACCGGACCTTCCTCGCACTGCTCCAGTTCGATGGGCGCGGCTTCCAGGGATGGCAGCGTCAGGCTGCCGGACGCACCGTGCAGGGTGAGGTTGAACGTGTGCTCGAACGGCTGGCTGGGCAGCATGTCCCCGCCCATGCCGCGGGCCGTACCGATGCGGGCGTGCACGCCGACGCGATGGGTGTCAGCTTCATCCTGCCTGATCGCTGGACTTCCACCAAGCTCCGCCGTGCGCTCAACGCGCTGCTCCCTCCAGATTGCTGGGTCATGACAGTCAACGCCATGACCGATGGATTTCATGCCCGCAAGAGCGCGCTTTCGCGCCGCTATCGCTACCTGATTGGCACCGACGACGCTTCGGCGTCACCATTTCGCCATCCATTCGAGTGGGCGCTGGGTCGGCCGGTACGCATGGAGTTGCTGGCCGCGTGCGCCCGCCAGTTGCCGGGCTCGCACGAGTTCGAGGCGTTCAGTGTCCGCGGCCAGCCCCGGGCGCACCATCGTTGCGACATCCAGCTGGCAGAATGGCGCCCACGAGCCGCAGATCGGGGCGTGGAGTTTCACGTCCAGGCCAATCGTTTCCTGCACCACATGGTTCGCATGCTCGTGGGCACCATGGTGGATATCGCGCTGGAGCGCCGGCCGGCCACCGACTTCGCGCTCCTCCTCACCTCGAGCGACAACCAGGAAACCAGCGCGCCGGCTCCGCCGCAAGGACTCTACTTTGCGCGAGTGGAGTACCCGGCATCGGCATTCCTCGCGAACCATCAGGCACATGCCGTCGTCGCGTCGTAGCCGCATCTTCGCCGGGATCGGCCTCACGCTGCTGCTGGCCGCGTGCGGGGAAGCTCCGGCGCGAGACCCCGGCATCCAGATCTCGACATC
Organism: Gemmatimonadales bacterium; assembly: GCA_036724295.1. Classification (GTDB taxonomy): domain Bacteria; phylum Gemmatimonadota; class Gemmatimonadetes; order Gemmatimonadales; family GWC2-71-9; genus CAMLHP01. Next base: position 8,566 of record DAIMFY010000027.1, read on the forward strand.
AGGCGCCTCCCAGCACGCGGCCGCAGTGAACCAGGCGACGAATGGCGTCGAAGCCAGCCGCCGGACCGCACTGGTGAATGCGGTCCAGCAGGTGAGCCCTGCGGTCGTTTCGGTGAGCGTGACGGCACGTCAACGCGTGACGCCGCGCAGTGCGTGGGACATGTTCTTCATTCCTCAGAATGCCGAGCGCACCGTGCAGAGCTTCGGCACCGGCATCCTGATCCGGCCGGACGGGCTCATCCTCACCAATCAGCATGTGGTGGCCGGCGCGCAGGCCATCAACGTGACGCTGGGCGACGGCCGCAGTCTTGACGGCAAGGTGCTGGGTGAAGACCCGCTGACCGACATCGCCGTCGTCAAGGTCGAGGGCGACAGCCTGCCCGTGGCGCAACTGGGCCGGAGCACCGATCTCATGATCGGCGAGTGGGTAGTGGCGCTCGGCAATCCCTACGTGTACATGCTCGGCAACTCGGCGCCCACTGTCACCGTCGGTGTGGTGAGCGCCACTGGGCGCAACATCCTCCCATCCAGTGACCAGCCAGGCCTCTACCTCGACATGATCCAGACCGATGCCGCCATCAATCCCGGCAACTCGGGCGGCCCGCTGGTCAACGCGCTGGGCGAAGTCGTCGGCATCAATTCTTCCATCTTCACCAGCTCCGGTGGATCCATCGGGCTGGGCTTCGCGATTCCCATCGAGCGGGCCGTGCGCATCGCCGACGAGATCGTGCGCACCGGGAGCGTGCGGCGGGCGTGGACCGGGCTCGATGTTGCGGGACCGCAACAAGCCGGCGACTGGCGCTCAGCGGGCGGCGTGCGCATCGCGTCGGTGTCCGATGGCGGGCCCGCCGCGCGCGCCGGGCTCAAGCCGGGCGACGTGCTGGTGAGCGCCAACGGCCACGCGCTGCACAACTACCTCGACTGGGAGGCGGTGAAGCTCGACCTGCACGTGGGTGACGCGCTGGATGTGGACGTGGAAAGCGCCGGTCGGCGCTCGGAGCATCACCTCGTGACCGCGGATGTCCCCACGGCGACGGCTCCGAAGGTGACCGTCCTCCGCGACTTGCAGCTCGTGACCGTGACACCGGCGGTACAGGCAGAGCGCGGGCTCCGGGTGGGCCAGGGCGCGCTGATCTTCCGCATCAGCGACGCGGTCTCGCGCGCCACCGGGTTGCAGGCCGGCGACGTGCTTATCGGCATCAACAGCCTCCGCGTGCGCGACGCCGACCAGGTGGCCGACGCGCTCAAGGCATTGCCGCCAGGCCAGCCTTTCCGGCTGACCTACGCGCGCGGCAACTACTACGACTCCGTGATCCTGACATTCTGATGACCGACGATCGCTACCAGTCACCGCTCGGCACGCGCTACGCCTCCCCCGCCATGCAGAAGCTGTGGGGGCCGGCCCACCGGATTGTGCTGTGGCGCCGGCTGTGGCTCACGCTGGCGGAAGTGGAGCGCGAACTGGGGCTCGCTATCCCGGCAGAGGCAATCGCTGAGATCCGGGCGCATCTGGACGATGCTGATCTCGAGGCCGCGGCACGGTATGAGCGACGCTTTCGCCATGATGTCATGGCGCACGTGCATCACCTCGGCGACCAGGCCCCGGCCGCGCGCGCGTTCATCCATCTCGGCGCCACCAGCTGCTTTGTCACGGACAATGCCGATTGCATGATTGTGCGCGACGCACTGCGCCTGACGCTCGGGCGCCTGCTCGCGGTCATGGACCTGCTGGCTGCCTTCGCGGCCCGTCACGCCGCCCTGCCCTGCCTGGCGTATACCCACTTCCAGCCGGCACAGCTCACCACCGTCGGCAAGCGCGCGACGCTCTGGCTGCAGGACATCGCGATTGACGCCGCCAGCATCGCCCACCGCCTGGCGACGCTCCGCGCGCGCGGCTGCAAGGGCACCACCGGCACCCAGGCGAGCTTCCTCGAGCTCTTTGGCGGCAATGACGCGAAGGTGCGCGAGCTGGATGCGCGCGTCACCCGCCGCATCGGTTTCGAGGCTTCGTTCCCCGTAACGGGCCAGACGTATCCCCGGAAGCAGGATTCGACGGTGCTCGACGCGCTGTCGGGAATTGCGCAGTCCGCCGCGAAGATGGCCAATGACCTGCGACTGCTGCAGCATGAAGGCGAGCTGCTTGAGCCTTTCGAGAGCGACCAGATCGGCTCCAGCGCCATGGCCTACAAGCGGAATCCCATGCGCGCGGAGCGGATCGGTGCCCTGGCGCGCTTCGTGATTTCGCTGCAAGCCAACGGCGCCCACACCGCCGCCGCGCAGTGGCTCGAACGCACCCTCGATGACAGCGCCAATCGCCGCCTGACCCTGCCAGAGGCGTTCCTGTCGGTCGACGCCATCCTCATCCTGGTGACCAACGTCATGGCCGGCCTCGAAGTGCGTGAACCCGTGATCGCGCGGCATGTCGCTGCGCAGATGCCGTTCATGGCCACCGAACGCTGGATGATGCTCGGTGTCGAACGCGGCGGCGACCGCCAGGCCCTGCACGAAGTGGTGCGGCAGCACTCGATCGCAGTAGCGGAAGCGATCGCCGGCGGCGGCCCCAACGACCTGCTCGACCGGCTGGGCAACGACCCGGCGTTCGCAACGGTGCCGGCGGAGCAGTTGCGCGCCGAACTGGACCCGGCGCGCTATACCGGGCGCTCGGAGGCGCAGGTGCACGAATTCCTGCGTGAAACCATCCAGCCGCTGCTCGAGGAGCTTCGCCCCCTCGCCATGGCGCCCGAGAGCGCGGAGGTGCGGGTATGAGCGTCGTGATGCGAAGCATGCTCCCGCTCCAGATGATCCGCCGCGGCAAGGTCCGCGAGGTCTACGCCGCGGGCGACACCGAGGTGCTGCTGGTGGCCAGCGACCGGGTGAGCGCGTTCGATGTCGTGATGCAGGAGGCGATTCCGCACAAGGGAGCGGTCCTGACCCAGCTGAGTGCGTGGTGGTTCCAGCAGCTGAGCGACGTGACGCCGTCGCACTTCATCACGGCCGATGCCGACGAGATCATCGCGCGGCTGCCACAGCTCGCGGAGCACGTGCGCACGGTGACGGGCCGTGCCATGCTGGTCCGGCGCACCTTTCCCATCGCCTTCGAATGCGTGGTGCGGGGTTACATCGCCGGCTCGGCGTGGGCCGAGTATCGCGAGCATGGAACGCTCGCCGGCGAGCCCTTGCCGGATGGCCTAGTGGAATGCGCCCAGCTGCCCGCCCCCGTCTTTTCGCCCGCCACCAAGGCCGAGTCGGGACATGACGAGAATATACCGGACAGACGCCTGGAACAGGTGATGGGGCACGAGATGACCGTCGACGACGCCCGCGCGCGGGCCGGGCTGGGCT
>DAIMFY010000027.1:11917-14324 GCA_036724295.1 Gemmatimonadales bacterium
GAGGAGTTCCCGGAGATGACCGAGCGGCTGCGGCGGACCAGTCTCGCGGTGTACGAAGCCGGGCGGGATGTCGCGGCGGCCAGCGGCATCATCGTGGCCGACACCAAGTTCGAGTTCGGGGCCGCGCTCGACGGCAGTCTCCTGCTCATCGACGAAATGCTCACGCCCGACTCCTCCCGGTTCTGGCCTGCCGACCGCTATGAGCCGGGGCGGTCCCAGCCCAGCTTCGACAAGCAGCCGCTGCGTGACTGGCTTTCGGGCGAACGCCAGCAGGGCCGGTGGGACGGCAACGCCCCGCCGCCGGCCCTCCCGGACGAAGTGGTGCAGGAAACGAGTGCGCGATATCTCGACGCCTACCGCCGCATTACCGGCCGCGACCTGGCTCGGGAGGACTGATGCGGATCGCGCGTGAGGGCTGGCCCTTCATCATCGGCGCGCTCGTGGTGCTGGTGGTGCTCGCCGTGGCACACCTGGGAGTGCTGGCCCTCATCTGGCTGGTCCTGACCTTCTGGATCGTGGCGTTCTTCCGCGATCCGGCACCGTCCGGGCCGTTCGACCCGCGCCTGCTGCTCGCGCCTGCCGACGGCAAGGTGGTCAGTATCATCGAGACCGATGAGCCGGCATTCTTCCAGAATCGTGCGCTCCGCGTGTCCATCTTCATGAACGTCTTTGACTGCCACGTGAATCGGTATCCGGCGGCCGGAGTGGTCCGGTATCGCCACTACAACACGGGGCACTTTGGCCACGCCGCCGACGAGAAGGCCAGTCTCGAGAACGAGCAGTCGAGCGTCGGCGTGGAAACCGAGCACGGCAAGATGCTGGTTCGGCAGATCGCCGGCCTGGTGGCACGCCGCATCGTGACGGACCACGGCGTGGGCACGCGGGTGGACCAGGCGGAGAGGCTGGGGATGATCCGCTTCGGGTCGCGCGTCGACCTGTTCCTTCCTCCAGGTACGCCCCTGCGGGTGCAGGTGGGCGACCGCACACGAGTAGCCAGAACGGTGGTGGCGGCATGGAAGTGACGGGCGAGCCACAGCCGCCGCGCCGCGGCGTGAAGCGCGTGGTCATCGTGATGCCGAGTGCATTCACGCTGGCCAACCTTTTCTTCGGTATCTGGTCCATGGTGTGGGCTTCGCAGGGCCGGCTCGCATGGGCGGGCTGGTTCATCGTCTTTGCCGGCATTCTCGACATGCTCGACGGCCGCATGGCGCGCATGTCCAACACCGGCTCCCGGTTTGGCGCGGAGCTTGATTCGCTGGTGGATGTGGTCTCGTTCGGGGTGGCGCCGGCGTTCCTGCTCTACTTCGTCGAATTCCATTCGGCTGGCCGGTTTGGCTGGCTGGTCTGCTACTTCTATGTCGTGGCGGCGGCGCTCCGGCTCGCGCGCTACAACGTGTCATCCGCGGCCAAGCCTACGCCCGGCTGGTTTACCGGGCTGCCGTCGCCGGCGGCGGGCATGACCGCGGCCACCTATTACCCATTCAGCCAGACCGAGTGGTACCAGCGCACCATGCTGTACCTCAACTTCGAGCAGCAGGGGCTGGTCGTGCTCCTCATCCTGCTGTCGATGCTGATGGTGAGCAACGTGAAATACCCGCGCTTCCCCACCATCGGCTTCCGGAGCGGTGCCGGCGTGGCCGGCGCCATCTTCCTGTTGATCGTCGTGGTAGGCAGCATCACGGCGCCGGAGTCGTTCCTGTTTCCACTCGGGATCGTGTACCTCGCCTTCGGGATCATCCGCGCAGCCGTTCTCGGCTTCATGCAACCGGGTGACGAGAATGAGAGCGGCACGAGCCGACTGACCCTCAACCGGGGCAGGGCCCCGTGGCGCCGTCGCCGGCACCAGGAACCACCGTCATGACTTTTCGCGTTCTCGTCCGCGTCATGCCCCGGCCGGGGCTGCTCGATCCGCAGGGCCAGGCGGTGGAGCATGCCCTCTCCACACTGGGCTACCCTCCGCTCAACTCTGTCCGCATGGGCCGCGCCATCGAGATCGGCATGGAGGCGGCGGACGCCGCCGAGGCGGAGGCTCGGGCCCGCGAGATGTGTGAGCGGGTGCTGGCCAATCCGGTCATGGAAGATTTCCACGTGTCGGTGGAGGCGTCCTGATGCTGCGGATCGGCGTGCTGCGGTTTCCCGGGATCAACTGCGAGGAAGAAACTCTGCGGGCCGCCCAGCGGATCGGCGCCGAGGCGCATTATGTCTGGCACCGAGACACTTCGCTGGACGGAGCTGATGTGGTCATTATCCCGGGCGGGTTCAGCTACGGTGACTACCTCCGTGCCGGTGCCATCGCGCGCTTCAGCCCCGTGATGGTCGCCGTACGCGAGCACGCCACGGCGGGCGGGCCGGTGCTGGGCATCTGCAACGGCTTCCAGATTCTCTGCGAAGCGCACCTCCTGCCCGG
>DAIMFY010000028.1:0-14236 GCA_036724295.1 Gemmatimonadales bacterium
CCTGATCGAGCCAGCGCAGTAGTTCGATGGCCATAACGTTTTCGTGCGCACCGGGGAAGCCATCGTTACCAATGATCAGTCCCGCGGGCAGCGAATCGAGTGCGCCCAGCACGATGCTTGACAGGCCGGAGCCGGTGACCGGACTCAGTGCGCTGCGCACGAAGGCAACGCGATTACCGTCCGGCGCGGGCTGCTGATACAGGTCCTGGGTGTCGGCTTGAAATGGTGATGGGCTACAGATGCTGCGCAGACGAGTGCCGCCTGTGGCCGGAAGCACGCCGAGACAGATATCGCGGAGCCGGGCCGGACGATTCTCCCGGTCGCTCAGCGAGAACTGGTAGATAATGCGGGCGGAGTCCAGCCACGCAGGACTCTGTCCGCCGCCGTAGGTGAGCCGCAAGGGCTGGATGCCCGGCTGGAATGGATCGCTGGTCGAGTGGTCCGCCGGGCCGAACGGCTCGCCGTGCGAACACGCCAGCAGCAGGAGCGAGAGAGCGATGGACCGGACTGGCAGCGAGCTCCAGGTGTGCATGGCGCACCTCGGAAGGGGACGGGGGAAGGGGACGCCGTGCTCCCCCACCGGTGCACAGCACGGCGCCTTCCGCCGCGCTGCAGGTTGGCGTATATGTATGGACGTGGCCCGCCGGCGACGGTCCGTCGGGGCGGTGCTTCCCGTGGTCGGTTTGAAGGTTATCCCCACTTCGGCCTGGCGCCAGATCCTCCTCACATCGAGGCTCGAATGTTCAAGGACTTCAAGGCTTTCATCATGCGCGGGAACGTGCTGGACATGGCCATCGGTATCATCATCGGTGGCGCATTCGGCACCATCGTCAAGTCGCTGGTGGACGATGTCCTGATGCCGCCGATCGGGATGCTTCTCGGCCGGGTGGACTTCACCGACCGGTTCATTCTGCTGAAGCCTGGTATCACGGCACTGCCGCAGGGAGCCACTCTCGAGCAGGCCAAGGCCGCCGGGGCTGTCACGATCAACTATGGCGCGTTCATCAATGCCGTAATTGCCTTCCTGATCGTTGCCTTCTGCGTGTACCTTGTGGTCCGGGCCGCGAACAAGCTGCAAGGGCCCGCGGAGGCCGCCGCACCGACCACCAAGGATTGTCCCTTTTGTGCCACGGCGATTCCGCTCGCTGCCAAAAAGTGCCCCAACTGCACCACCGCCCTGTGAATCCAGGGCGGGAGGCGGGGGCTTGCGTATTCTTTGCCACGTAAAGTAGTTTATGATGACGTCTTCGCACCGGCCGGATGCCCCTGCGTCCCTGCATGACCGGGCCATGGACAACCTGTCCTACATCCGCTCTGCCATGGAGCGGGCCGGCACTTTCACCGCGGTGCCGGGCTGGGGCGGTGTGGCCATGGGAATCTCCGCGTTGCTGGCGTCCCCGGTAGCAGCGGGTCGGGCCAGCCGGCACGAGTGGCTGATGGTGTGGCTGGCCGAGGCGGTCGTCGGCACGCTTATCGGCGCCGTCGCCATGCTCCGCAAGGCGCGCCGCATCGGTGCGCCGATGCTCGGGCACCAGGGGCGGCGGTTCTTCCTGAGTTTCGCGCCGCCCATGGTGGTCGGTGCCGTGCTCACGGTGGTGCTCTATCGTGCTGGGCTTGGCGCGGCGCTGCCCGGCGTGTGGTTGCTGTGCTACGGGACAGGGGTGGTCACGGGCGGAGCGTTCTCGGTCCGGGTTGTCCCGGTGATGGGCCTCTGCTTCATGGCGATCGGGACGGCGACGCTGGCGCTCCCCGCGGGATGGGGCGACTGGATGCTTGCCGCCGGCTTCGGCGGGTTGCACCTGCTGTTTGGACTCATGATTGCACGGAGGTATGGTGGCTAAGAGCAGTGCGGCACGGAAACAGGAGCAGGCGGCCAGCCGTCGCGCCCTGACCGGTGAGCGCGGTGGGCAGGAGGGGCAGGCCCTGGCACTGGATCGCGTGATCCACGAGCGCATGCGGCTCGCCATTGTCAGCGCGCTGGCGGTGAACCCCACCCTGTCGTTTACCGAGCTCAAGGCCCTCCTGAAGACGACGGACGGCAACCTGAGCGTACATGCGCGGAAGCTCGAAGATGCCGGCTACATCGCCTGCAGCAAGTCGTTCGAGGGCCGCCTGCCGCGCACCGACTACCGGCTCACCGCCGCAGGCCGGCGGGCGCTGGAGCACTATCTGTCACACATGGAAGCGCTGATCGAGGCGACGCGAAATGGTTAGGTCGCTGGTCGCAGGACCCGCGACTCGTGACTTGTGACTTGTGACTCGTGACCACTGACGGCAACGTCCTTTTTTTGGAGAATGCACTTTGTGACACAAACAACTTTTCAGGGGCGATTGCATGTCGCCATCATCATGGATGGCAACGGCCGCTGGGCCACCGAGCGGGGCCTCCCGCGTGCCGCCGGTCATCGCGAGGGCGTCGAGGCGGTGCGGCGGGCCGTCGAGGCGGCGCCCGGTGCCGGCATCGGCACCCTCACGCTCTATGCCTTTTCGTCGGACAATTGGCGGCGCCCCGCCCGTGAAGTGCAGTGGCTGATGCGGCTCTTTCGCGAGTACCTGCGAAGCGAGAGCGCGCGCTGCCGTGCCGCTGGCACGCGCCTGAGCGTTATTGGCCGGCGGGACCGGATCGCCGCATCGGTGCGCCGGGAGATCGAGCGAGCCGAGGCGCGCACAGCCGACGGGGGACGGCTGCACCTGCGGATCGCCGTGGACTACTCGTCGCGCGATGCGATCCTGCGCGCCGCGCAGTGCGCCGGTGACCATGCCGGAGCGCTGACCCGGGAGCAGTTTGGCCGCCTGCTGGCCATCGCGGACCATGGCGACACCCGCGCACCGGACGTGGACCTCCTCATTCGCACGGGCGGCGAACAGCGACTCAGCGACTTCCTGCTCTGGGAATGCGCCTACGCGGAATTGCTCTTCCTGCCGGTACGCTTTCCCGACTTTGCCGGAGCCGACCTGACGGCCGCAATGCATGCATTTCATGCGCGCGAGCGGCGCTTCGGCGCGCTGGCAGATGGGGCACCGCGTCCGGAGCCGGGGCGGCGGATGGTCTCCTGACGGTGCCGGCCCTGATGTGCCGTGACTCACACCGCGCCGGAGCGTGACGGACTAACTTGCGGGGTGAAACGCCGTGGCAAGGCGCGGCGCCGTGCGTGCGACGCGGCCGCGTGACGGGAGACACTTGAGCTTGCACTGGACTGGACTGGGGAGGCGTCATATTCAACCGGCACTGGCGCGCCAGCGTGTTGGCACGGATTATAGAGGCGAGGCCTTGCCTGTCCTGTTGCCGCAGGGCCGGGGTGCTTCGGTCAGCGTCCGCCCGGGGGGTCGGTTCATCATGCGCGTGCTGTTTCTCCTGCTTGCCCTGGTTGCCGGGCTCGGCATCGGCCTCTACAACTTTTCCACCGGTGATACGCTCACGACGGCCATCATGCTCGCCGTCGTCGCATTTCTCCTCGCCGTCCTGCGCCCGTCGTTCGCGTGGATGTCGGCGACGGTCATCGGCCTCGGGGTGCCGCTGATCTATCTCGGCGCGACGCTGGGCGGCGTGGCCATCGAATATCCGCCAAGTCCCAATATTGCGGCCACGCTTCTTGCCCTCCTTCCGGCGGTTGCGGCCGCGCTCCTCGGGCTTGCCGTGCGGCGCCTGGTGGTGGGCGCGCCGGCACCACACGCGCACCATTAACCGGTCCAGCCATGTGAGGTGCCGATGACCGCGGGCCGTACAGTTCGCCGGCTCTCAAGTCGCACGCCGACCGTACTGATTACGGGTGCGTCGAGCGGGATCGGCCGGGAGCTGGCCCGTTTCTTTGCCCGCGACGGGTTTGCGCTCGTGCTGGTGAGCCGGAGCGCAGAGCGGCTCGCGCCAATCGGGGGCGAGCTGCGCGATGCCCATGGTGCCATTGTCACGACGATTCCGGCCGACCTCGCGAAGCAAGGCGAGATCGAGCGGCTGCTCTCGACCCTTGCCGCCTCTGATATCAGGGTGGACGTACTGGTGAACAATGCGGGATTCGGTGGTGCCGGGCGCTTTGCGGAGACCGCGCTCGACCAGGAGCTGGGGATGATTGCGCTGAACGTCGAGGCGGTAGTCACGCTCACCAAGCGCCTGCTCCCTGCCATGCTCGAGAATCGCCGGGGCCGGATCCTGAACGTTGCCTCCACGGCCGCGTTCCAGCCCGGGCCGTTTCAGGCGGTGTACTTTGCCAGCAAGGCCTTTGTGCTCTCCTTTTCCGAGGCGATCGCGGAGGAATTGCGGGATACCGGCGTCACAGTGACGACGCTCTGCCCCGGCCCGACGGAATCGGGCTTCGCGGCGCGCGCCGGCTTCCGTTCCTCGCCCATGATGGGAGCCCGGATGGATGCGCGCAGCGTGGCCGAGGCGGCCTACACGGCCACGCTGCGTGGCGAGCGGATCGTAGTGCCAGGTGTGGTGAACAAGATGCACGCACAGGCCGTCCGCCTCACCCCTCGCCGCCTGCTGGCCCGCCTGGCCGGCGCGGCGCAGCAGAAGCGGCTGGGAGAGAAGGAGTAGGGCCTGGGGCGTGGGACATGGGGCTGCCTTATGCCCCATGCCTCACCTCAAGTTCATATCCCCAGTTCGATCCCGATCCTCACCCGCCGCGGCGTCCCGTTCAGGCCGACGAGATAGCTGGCGTCCAAGGCGGCGCTGGAGGCGGAACGCTGCTCCTCGTTGGTGTACAGCCCGTCCCCATTGCCATACCGCGCCTCGGCGCGCTGCAACGCGACACAGCTGGGCGTGCCGCCATCGTGCTGGGTCGTGATCCACGAGGCGCACACACCAGGAGTGGCGAGATTGATCTCACCCGTCGCGTCATCATAAGCGCCATTCTGGATCGCTTCGTCACGGAGGCCACCGAGGTCGCCCTGCAGGAGCTGCTCGCGGGCGATCCCGGCCCGCGCTGAATCACGAAAGGCGCGGATTACGTTGGTAAAGTTCAGCAGGTTGCGAGCGTCAACGAAGAACCTCGGCGCATAACGCGCATCCCCGATCGCCTTGGAGAAGCGCAGGTCCAGCACTTTTCTGGCCGGCAGGCGTTCGTACGCGGAAGAATTAGCGCCAATTCCACCGAAGGACGGGCACGGTTCATCTGACAATGCGAGTGACGCGGCCCCGGAGACACGGCAGACGAGATAGCTGGTGCCGCTGGCCAGCTGGAAGCCGGCCCAGAGCTCCGAACGGGCCAGCAGGCCCGAGCGAAGTTCACGAGGCGCCCGGAACCGGATTGTCGCCGAGAGGGTCTGCGGGCGACTCCAGGCATTCAGGGTTGCGTTCTCGAAGTCCTGGTCCACATCGAGAAACTCGTAGCTGAGCGTGGCGCCGAGAATTGACGTAGAGAAGTCGAGGGAGGCTGAGGCGCCCTGAGCGCCGTATTTGCCGACTCCGATGTAGGTCTGGATGGCGGACGGGCTGTTGTTGCGAGTCGGATTTCGCAAGTTGACGAACCTTGGCAGGGCGACGCTGTCGGTCGAGCGATGAAACCCGACCACGTCCAGGGCCAGATGCTCGCCCAGTCGCTGGCGCAGCCCCAGCTCTTCGTGCCATGTGCGCTCGAAGGCAAGGTCGCTGCCGAAGAGCTGGCCCCTGTTCGTGAGCGTCAGGTCAGAGTTGATCCCGGCGAAGACCTGCGCCAGGTCGGGCATTCGGGCCTCGCGCGCGACGCCCGCGCGCAGCACGGTGCCGGTGCCAAGCCGAAGCGCCGCTCGGATCCGCGGGCTGAGCGAGGAGTGGGCCTGGTCCGCGATGGTGCTGCGAAGCGGCAGGGCATTGCCCAGGATCAGGAAGGTCTGGCCGTCGTTACCGTAGCTCCAGATGGCCGGGTACTGCCGGTAGGTTCCGAAATCCGGATTCGGCGTGGACGTGCCTGCCACAAAGCGCAGCGTATCCAGCGTCGTCGGGCGCTCAGCGTTGGAATGGAACCTGTCGTAGCGCAGACCGGCAGACAGCTCAAATCCGTCGTAGCTGAAGCGCTCCTCTGCGTAGAGCGCCATGCTGCTGGGCTTCTCGATGTACACGTCCGAAAAAATCTGGCTCGTCAACTGGTGCGAGTAATTGCTCACGTCGTAGCGCGTGATGCTGCCACCCAGCAGGAAGACCGAGTTGCGGTTCACCGGCCATGCCAGATCGGCGAATCCGGTGGTGCGCCGCTCGCGAAACAGCGCCAGCAGCCCCACCGGTCCGCCGCTCTCGGGAAAGCCGAGCAGGCCGTAGGGACTGTCGCGATAGACATCCCTCAGGTTGTACTGATCGACGTTCTGCAGGTCGTAGGGTGAGCGGCGGCTGCCCTGGCGGTTCAGCCGGTAGTTACTCACCAGCGCGCTGTCCACCGGGAAGCTCTCGAAATCCCAGCGGAAATCGAGGCCGCTGAGCATGAGCCCCATGTCCGGATTCCGGGTCTTGAGCTCGCCCTCCGCCGTGAGCGGGCCATCGATCTGCTGGTTCACCTGGCGCGACACGCCGATGCGATACGCCCCGGGCAGCGCGGTCCGCCCCAGCTGGCCCGCGAGCGTCACGGCATAGACGCTGGACAGCTGCTGGTCGCCGCGTCGGTTGGCCGCATCGAGGGCGCTGGAGTAGTCAAACGGGCGAATGTCGCTGCGCGCCTTGAGCGCCAGGAAGCCCAGCTTGGCAGTGCGGTTGATGTCGTACTGCCCGCTGGCGGCCACACGGTAGCGGGACTGGGCCGACCCCGGAACGCGGTCTCCGGTGCAATCGAATCCATAGTTGGTGGCGATGTCTGCGTCACTGCTGCTGGCAAAAGTGTCGCAGTCACCGCGGGTGACGCCCCAGGCGGGAACATCGACGACCAGCGTGTCGGCGTCGGGAGCGGGTGCCACCGCGAAGCGCACGGTCGTGTCCAGCCCGATCGGGGCGAACACAGGGTAATCGCGGGCGTGGGTACCAAAGTCGGCGCTCTTCTGGCCCATCAGCGTGCCGGCCAGGAAGAGCCGGTAGTTCCTGCCGGCCAGCCCGCCATGGGCGGTGAACCGGGTGACACCCAGCCCCGACGCGCCCATGAAGCGATCGGTGGCATAGGAGAGCCGCGCGCCAGCCGAGTCTGCCAGGGTCGGTAGTTCGAACTGGACCGCACGTCCGGCCGCGGTCCGAGCCGAAAGAGGTCCAGTGACTACCCATGCATTACTGACCGCTTCGGTGGGCACGGGAATCCATGCGCCACGGGTGCCGGGCGTGACGTCGATGCCGTCAATCGTTGCACCGGTTGCCTCCGGCATCGCACCCCGGATCGAGATACCACGCAGGGAGCTGCCGACGCCCGGCAGGAACAGCAGCGGGCCCTCGGCGCTGTCGGCGGGCGCAAATCCAATACTCCCGTTGCCCAGCTGCTGCACCGTCGAGAGCGAATCGGGTCGCCGAAGCGTCGAATCCGCGAGGGCCGGGGCGCCCTGTGCCAGCAGCGGGAACGGCACGAGCAGCAGCAAGGCACACGACCACTGCCGGGCGAATGACGGCATCGGCGGACTCCTGGAACCGGGATGAATCTGGTGGATGGGCTAATATAGGGCATGAATCAGCCGGAATCACTTAAGACACCCGCTGCCGGGCGCGAGCCGCGCATGCCGGCGCGGCGGCGCCTGCTTATCGCCGGCACGCTTACGGCGGCGGGGCTCGCCCTCGATGGCTTCGGCCTGGAGCCAGCCGAAGTGCTCGTCACGCGCGCCGATTTGCCGGTACGGGGACTGGATCGCGCCTTCGAGGGGATGACCATCGCCCAGGTGAGCGACGTTCACCTTCCGGGCAACCAGCGGGCCGCACGGGAGACGCTGCGACTGATCCAGCGCGAGAGACCCGACGTCGTGGTTTGCACTGGCGACATCGTCGAACATCCGGACGCGGTCGGGGCACTCACGGAATTCGTGCGCCAGGCGCGGGGCACGCGCGCGACCATTGGCATCTTTGGCAACTGGGAACGGAGGGCCGGTATCAGCGATGCGTTGCTGGCCGATGCCTACCGCAGGGCCGGTGCGACGATGCTGCAGGATGCGAGGATGGTGCTGCGGGAAGGTGCCGGCCGGCTGGGAATCGCCGGTCTGGGTGACGCGCTCTACCAGGAACCGTCACTGGGCCCGCAGGTCCTCGATCCGTCGCTGTCAGATGCCGATCTCTGGCTGGTGCACTGCCCGTCATACGCGGATCGCTTCCCGCAGGTGCCGAGGGCACCCGCGGCCCTGCTGTCGGGGCATACGCACGGTGGCCAGATTCGCCTGCCCGGCTGGGTGCCCTACACGCCGGTCGGTTCAGGCCGCTTTGTCGAAGGCTGGTACCGTGACGCGCGCGCCCCGCTCTATGTGTCGCGCGGGATCGGGACGGTGGAGGTTACTGCCCGCTTCTGCTGCCCACCCGAACTGCCCATCTTCACGCTCCGGCGGGCCTGATTACCAGGGCTGCGGCTCGCCCGCGTAATCGATGAAGGCTCCGCTCTCCTGGATGGTCAGCCCGTCGGCGGTGGCCAGCATGGTACGCACGGCTTCGTCCGGTGAGAGTGCCGCATTGGCGCCGCCCATGTCGGTTCGCACCCAGCCCGGTGTCATCGCCACCGCGATGATGCCCTCGTCGCGAAATTCAGCGGCGAAGCTTCGCGTCATGATATTGAGTGCCGCCTTGCTGGCGGCGTAGGCGTAATCGCCGGGCGACGTGCGCGCGGAGACCGAACCCATCAGGGAACTCAGGTTGAGGATGCGCGGCCGCTCGGAGCGGCGCAGGAGGCCAAGCATCGCCTTGATGACCAGCATGGCGCCGGTGGCGTTGACATCAAACACCGTATTGAGCTCGACGCGGGAAATCGTGTCGAACATGGTGCGGGACGGATCCCAGTGGTCGGCGTGGAGCGAATAGAGGCCTGCGCTGTTGACCAGCAGGTCGATCCGCTCGATGCGCCCCTCCAGCTGGCGCCGTGCCTCGGTGATAGAAGCGTCGTCGCTCACGTCGCAGCGCATGGGAAGCACGTTGTCGCCGAATTCCCGGCCGAGGGCCTCGACGGAGCGCTCGGTTCGCGCCGCGGCCACGACCTGGTCGCCTCGAGCGGCACATTGCCGGACCAGTTCATGACCAATGCCGCGGCTGGCGCCGGTGACAAATACGACGCCCATGGTCAGCCTGTCGCCGCGAGGTTGGTCATGGCGCGCCAGGCCTGAAAGGCCACCAGGTAGTCGTCGTGCGTGTAGCGCACGGTGCGCGCACCAGTCCGCTGGGCCCCTGGCATCAGTTCCGCCATGTCGGCATGGATCGAACGAGCGTAGTCGGACTCGATGGTGACCGGGGTGCCGAACCGGAACAGTGGGTGGGAGCGCCCCAGCGCCGCAGCGACGCCGGCCCGGATGGCCGAGCGGGCACGTTCGGGGGAGAGACTGCGGGCGGCGTAGCGGCTGAGGGCGTGCTTGACCACCACGCAGCCCACCTCCCCACCCAGAACGTCGCGCGCTTCGGCGACGAGCGACTGGTCTCCGCTGGCAAAGGCCACCGGCGCGCCGTGGCATCCTGCCACGGCGGCGTTGAGCGCCAGCTCGCCCACCGGACGACCATTGACGCGCACCTGGTAAATGCGGTCGGTGTACGTGTGATCGATGACCGAGCCCAGGGTGCCGGCCTGGCCGTGATACCCGATGAAGCAGACAGCATCGAAGCCTTCCTGCACGCCTTCCATCATCGAGAGCGGCTTGGGGCTGCCGCTGATGAGCTCGGCGGCGGGATGGAGCTCATCGGCGATCAGGTTGCGCATCAGCCAGTGGCTGTCATTGACCACGACGCGGTCGGCGCCGGCGTCGAGCGCGCCCTCGATGGCCGCATTCGCCTCGCCGGTCATGAGCCGGCACGAGCGGGCGTAATCGGCGGCAGCAGCGGGGTCGGTGGGATCGGTCTGCAGTTCGTGCACGACGCCAGCGATCCCTTCCATGTCCACCGACAGATAGACCTTCATCCAGACTCCGGGTTGCGGGATGGCGAGCGTTCATGGTACGCTCAAGTCTCGACTTCAGGGAGCGTGGCGCATGCGGAGGTTCATCCGGGCAGCGATTGTATCGGCACTCTGCCTGCCGGCCGCCTGCGCGGCCCCGAGGCCAGACGCCCGGGAGCAGGGGCGCGCCTACACCCAATGGTTCTACCAGCGAAATTTCGAGCCGCTGTGGGCCCGCTTCTCCCCGGAAATGAAGCGTACCTTTCCGTCGCCCGAATCACTGGCGTCGTTTGCCGGGCACACGGTGAACGCACTGGGCACCGAACAGGGCTCACCGGTGGAGCAGCTGACGGTGGAAGACAGCCTCACGGTCTACTCACGCCAGGCCACGTTCGAACGATCCACCCACCCGATGCTGCTGCAGTGGACGCTGACCCATGATGGCACGGTGACGGGTTTCCTGTTGCGACCGGCGGGAGAGCAGGTGCCGTGAGCCAAGGGCTGAATGCTGAAAGCTGAAGGCTGAAGGCTGAAAGCTCAGAGCTCGCAGTTTCCCGCTTCCCCAGGCCCTCAGAACACCCTCCCGCCCACCGGCACGTCCCGCTCCGGCTCCAGCAGCACCACATTTCCATCCGCGTCCGGTAGTCCGAGCACCAGTACCTCGGAATCGAAACCCGCAATGCGCCTGGTGCCAAGGTTCATGGCCGCGACGACGAGCCGGCCAACGAGCTCCTCGGCCTGGTAGAGCGTGGTGAGCTGGGCGCTGGAGCGCCGCTCACCTGCCGGCCCGAAGTCGATCCACAGGCAGTAGGCCGGCTTCCTTGCCCTCTCGTTCACCTCACACCGCACTACCCGGCCGACCCGCATCTCCAGCGAAGCGAAGCTGTCGGCAGCTGTCATTGGCACTCCTCTCGGCGGCCCGGCGACTTGCGCGTCTCGACTTCCAGACCCTGGACCCTGGACCCTGGTCCTGGACCCTACAGTAGCAACTCGCCCCGCATCACCGTGACTGCATGCCCGAGGAGCCGCACCCGGTCGCCATCCAGCATCACGCCTACTACGCCGCCGCGGGCAGAGGCCTGGTAGCCGGTGAGCGAGGTGCGACCCAGCCGGTCGGCCCAGAATGGAGCGAGGGCGCAGTGCGCGGAGCCAGTCACCGGATCTTCCGGCACGCCCGAACCGGGTCCGAAGAAGCGGGAGACGAAATCAAATTCCGGCGTGTCGCTCGCGGCAGTGACGATCACTCCCCGGGCGGGCAGCGACTCCAGGCGATGCATGTCCGGAGCCAGCCTTCGCACCCTGTCCGCCGATTCCAGTTCCACCAGCCAGTCCATCCGGTTGCGCAGCACGGTTCGTGCGGACGCACCGAGCGCCTCGAGCAGGCCGGCGGGCGGCTGCTGCTCCTGGCCGCGGACGGCGGGGAAGTTGAGTTCGATGGCATCACCGACCTTGCGGGCGTGAAGGGCGCCGCTGCGGGTGGCGAAGGAAAGTTCCGGCTCGCTGATTCCGTGCTCGTTCCAGAGCACGTGTGCGCTTGCCAGGGTCGCATGGCCGCAGAGATCCACTTCGACCGTGGGGGTGAACCAGCGCAGGTCCCACGTGCCGTCGTCGCGATGTTGCAGGAACGCCGTTTCCGACAGGTTCATTTCCATCGCGATCTTCTGCATGAGGTCGTCGCTGGCTGCCTCGTCGAGCACGCAGACAGCGGCGGGGTTGCCGACGAACGCACGGTCGGCAAAGGCATCGACCTGAATTACCGGTTGGCGTCTCACGGTACCTGCTCCGGGGAAATGACCGCATCGGCCTCGATTTCGACCAGCATTCCGGGGTGGATCAGGCGCGCCACTTCCACCATCGAAGTGGCCGGCCGGATGTCACCGAACACTTCGCCGTGGGCCCGGCCGATCGCCTCCCACTGGGAGATGTCAGTCACGAAGATCCGCGTGCGAACAACGTCACCGGCGGACGCGCCCGCGTCGCCCAGCGCACGCAGGATGATCTCGAGCGCCCGGCGCGCCTGGCCTGCGGCGTCCCCAGGGTGAGCCACCTGGCCCTCCGCATCGACGGCGGCGGTGCCCGAGACGTGAACCTGGTTACCGATCCGCACGGCGCGCGAGTAGCCCACGACGGGCTCCCACGGCGCGCCGCTCGCAATGTTTCGCCGAACCACGACGCCTCCACGGGAGGTGAATGAGAGGGGTACGAAGCAGCTGTGCTGTAAAGTAAAGCCGGCGGCCAAAGGCCGCCGGTCGGGAATCACTTGCTGGTTTCGTCGAGGTCGTCGTCGACGTCGTCCTGGCTGGCTATTCGCTGCTGGGCCTTGCCGACTTCCTGCCGCAGCTTGCCCTTCAACTCCTTCGCCTTGCCCTTGACGTCCTGGCTTTTGTCGCCGGAGAGGTCACCATACGCATCCCGGACCTTGCCGCCGATTTCCTCGATCTTGCCCTTGACGCGATTCTCCGCGCCCTTCTGGCCCAGCGAGTTCCGTCGTTCGTCAGTCGCCATGTTGCACTCCTTGACGAGGCCCATGTTCGGCCCGTTGCCGGGCTCGCGTGGACATACGATACGACGTTCACTCGGCGGAGGCGGTGACGCCCGGCACAGCCACCGTTTCGGCGTAATGACAGGCTGCGCGTGTTCCAGTGATGGGACGAAGGAGCGGCACTTCCTGCACGCAACGCTGGTCACGCAGGGGATGGAAGCAGCGGGTGTGAAAGCGGCAGCCGGAAGGCGGCCGGCTCGGGCTCGGCAGGTCGCCGGAGAGCACGATGCGCTCATGCTGCGCCTCCGGATCAGGCTCCGGCACCGCCGAGAGCAGTGCCTGTGTGTACGGATGCCGCGGATCTGAGAGCAGCGCCTCGGAGGGCCCGATTTCGACGATCTGCCCCAGGTACATGACCGCGATCCGATGGGCGATCTGCCGCACGACGGCGAGATCGTGCGCAATGAAGAGATACGAGAGGCCCCGCCGCTCCTGCAGGTCCCGCAGCAGGTTGATCACCTGGGCCTGCACCGACACATCGAGCGCGGAGACCGGTTCGTCACAGACGATGAATGACGGTTCGACTGCGAGGGCGCGGGCGATGCCGATCCGCTGGCGCTGGCCGCCCGAAAACTCGTGAGGGTAGCGGCGCGCATACCCGGGGTCGAGCCCGACCTCTTCGAGCAGGGCGGCCACGCGCCGCCCGACCTCAGCGCCGCGCGCGAGGCGATGGATGCGGATTCCTTCCGCGACTGCTTCGCCCACGGTCATCCGTGGGTTGAGCGACGAGTACGGATCCTGGAAGATGATCTGCATGCGGCGGCGCAGCAGGCGGAGTGACTCACGCTCAAGGCGGAAGACGTCATGCCCTTCGAAACGGACCGACCCCGACGTGGGCGGCTGCAGGCGGAGAATGGTGCGGCCCACCGAGCTCTTGCCACAGCCCGACTCGCCCACCAGCGCCAGCGTCTCGCCCCGTCCAATGTCGAATGACACTCCATCCACCGCGCGCACCGGCGGACGGTTCCGCTGCAGCAGGCCGCCGGCTTCGTAATACTTGACCAGATCCTTCACAATCAGGATCGGCTCATCCGGCCGGGCGTTCACTTGTCGTCCTCCGCCAGCCAGCAGCGCATCTCGTGCCCCGGCCCTACGCTGAGCATGGGCGGCATGGTCTCGCTCTTCGGATGCTTGATCGGGCAGCGCGGCCGGAAGCGGCAGCCTCCGGGCCACGCGGTGGGCGGCGGGACCGTGCCGGCTATAGGCGTGAGCCGGCCGACGGGGCCGGTGAGTCTTGGCACCGAGGCGAAGAGACCCTGGGTGTACGGGTGCGACGGATTGTCGAACAGCGCGCGCGTCGGTGCGGTCTCGATGAGCTGGCCCGCATACATGACCGCAACGTGATCAGCCCGGCCGGCAACGATGCCGAGGTCGTGCGTGATCAACAGCATGGCCATGTCCCGGGTCTGGCGCAGGTGGTCCAGCAGTTCCAGGATCTGCGCTTGCACAGTGACATCGAGCGCGGTGGTGGGCTCATCGGCGATGAGCAGCTCCGGCTGGCCGGCCAGGGCGATGGCGATCATGACCCGCTGGCGCATGCCACCAGAGAGCTGGTGGGGATAGGCACGGAGCCGCTCGGCCGGATCAGGAATGCCCACCTCCTGCAGCAATGCCACCGCCTGCTCTCGCGCCTCCGCCTTCGAGACCGTGAAGTGGGCGTGGATGACCTCGGTGATCTGGTCGCCGATCCGGAACACCGGGTTGAGACTGGTCATCGGGTCCTGGAAGATCATGGCGATGCGCCGCCCGCGAACCTTTCGGA
>DAIMFY010000029.1:0-13876 GCA_036724295.1 Gemmatimonadales bacterium
ACCACAGGCACGACCACTCGCCAGCCCTCCAACTGGGTCGCGACTGTGAGCGTCATCGGGCCTGACCGATCCGGCGTGATCAGGAAGTCCGCCGTCTCACCCGGTCCCATCAGCACTCGTGCGGCTCGGCTGGTGGCCTGGTGCGGGGGCAGGTCGGCGCCGTCCTTGGCTATCGCGCGCCACGTCACCACGCCGCCTGAATCGCTGAGCGTTGTCCACACCCGGAAGTCAGGGGCGATGTTGATGACCCGCAGGCGGTGAGACCTGCCGGCTAGCAGCCGCAAGGTGTCCGGCTGCGCCTTCCCGTTGACGCGCCCGCTGGCATCGACACCCTGGTTGATGAGAATCGGATGATCAGTGGATGGGTCGAACTGATCACCGGCATCCACGACGATGAGCGGCGCCGCCAGCCCTGCGGCAATCTGATAGTATTCGTTCGAGTGCGAGTGATAGATAAACGTGCCGGCGCGCGGTGGCGTGAATTCCACGGCGAAGCTGTCACCAGGCATTACCAGCGGCGCAAGGTGGTCGGGCGTCCCGCTCCAGCCCGGGACACCGTCGACGTAGCTGTGCTCGACCTCGATGCCATGCCAGTGAATGGCGCTTGGATAGGGCATGCGGTTGACCAGGTTGATGCGTACGGGCTCACCACGAACCAGCACCAGCGCCGAGCTCCCGAGTGGCACCGAATCCGGCGCGGGCGGGGCGGCGCCTTCTTGCACCACCAAGGCATAGTTGTACTTCGGAAGCGTATCCCCGGTTGGCTTTGCCTGAAGAAAGAGTTCGAGCGCGCGAGTCGCTCGGGGCTCGGCGCCGGCCACCACTTCAGCCCCACGCACGTGGATGCCAAGGATGAGCCCCGCCATCCCACCGGCGCCATGGTCCACCTCGGCCGGCGAATCCGGATCCTTCTCGTTCGGGACCTGGCGCAAAGCCAGGTAATGCGAGACATGAAACCCGAAATGACAATGAAAGAGCCAGTTGCCGGGGCGCTCAGGCACCCACCGCATGGCCATGGTGCCGCCAGGCAGCATCAGCTCGGTCACGACCTTCCGGCGGTCCGGCGGCGCGTACACCGTATCGGCCTGCCACGCGCCCCGACTGGTCACATCGAAGTAGAACCCGTGCAGATGCATCGGGTGGGCGTCGGCCGTCGGGTTGACCCAACGCCACCGCACCGTGTCACCAACCGGGAAGTCAAATCGCTCGGTATGGGGCCAGCTCTTCCCGTTGATCACCATCATGTCTCGAGGAATCCAGGGCTTGGGCAGGGTAGTATCCGGATCCTCATGCCAGGCACCGATGACGAAGATGCGATCAGCGGAGGTCGTCGTGGTCGAGTCGACGATGATGGCGCCGGAAAGCTGGCTATCCTCGCCCTCGCGCTGGTCGATGGGCGTGCCACTGGTGCTGCCCCAATAGAAATACGTGCCGGGGGCACCGGCGTCGAAGCTCACCACACGAACGGCGCCCGGGCGCACCTGGATCGTGTCATCCTGTTCGGCGGGCCGGCTGTAGAGGCCATGCATGACGAGTGTCGCATTCGGTAGTGTGTTCCGAACGCTCATGCGCACTGCGCTTCCGCGTGCAATGCGAACGAGAGGCCCCGGAACTTGAAGCGGCTTTCCTGCCTCCGCGAACGCCAGCATCGGTTCGCCAGGACCCGAATCGGCCCCGGGAAACCAGACCCCCCTCCGCGCTTCCAGTTCAAGCACCAGAGTGTCCCCCACCACCTGGCCAGCGGCCACGCGATTATCGTTGGCCAGAATGCGCTCTTCGGGACTTTTCTCCTGAACGTCGCGACCGGACGCGGTGGCGGAGGCCACCAACGCGACGCCAACAGCTGTCCACGATGCCATCAGGGCGGAGCGGCGCATACGGGTCCTTGGCTGAGAGCTGAGAGCCGAGAGCTGAGAGCCGAGAGCTGAGAGCTGAGAGCTGAGATCCGAGAGCCGAGAGCCGAGAGCCGAGCGAAGATGCTGTCGTTCGCTCTGGCCTTCGGCCTTTAGCCTTAGGCCCCAAGCCCCAGGCCCTCAGCTCCCTTCAGCCTTCAACTCGAATCGCTTCACATACCTCACGCCATCGGCATCCTCGAACCCGCCCCAGACGGTATCGCCGCGGAAGACCGGTTGAGGATAGGCCAGGAAGCCGTCTGGAGTCGTGACCTGGCCGAGGTAGCGCCCATCGGGCTCGAAAACATCGTACACAACGGGTTCGGTCCAAGTGTCGGGCTTTGATGGATCAATATTCGCCTCACGGCGGCCTTCGCGCGAGAGGCGCACCCAGATCCGGCCCCGATTGCCCACGAGGACGTCCGTGAAGGGCGGCTTCGTATCCGGCACGTCCGGCCCGTCCCAGTTCCAGCTGCCAAAGGCGCTGCGCATCCGATCAACGATCGCCTGCTTGCTGTCGGCCGCCTCGTCGGCGGCGACCGACACAGCTGCCACCTCACGACCGAGAACCAGTGGCGAGCCAGGCCGGAAAAGCGTGATGCGGTACGAATCCTCCACCCCGCCAACAAAGTATCCGAGCGGACTGAGTGCCCATGCTGTTCCCGGTGCGAAAGGAACCGAGTACGTCATGGAGCTGCCCTTGTTGTCGCTGCCGGTCACCAGGGCAGGTGTCACGTCCCACTGCGGCACAAGGAGCGTGTCCCGTGGAGACCCGTCCGCCTGGAACCTCGCGAGGCCGGCGCGGCGCTTGTCGGGCGCGGAATCAGGATCGGCCGTCATGGGAGCGTAAACGTTGTCCCCAGTATCGACTGCAAACTGGCGACTGAAGTAGGAGCCGGCACGGATTCGCCAATAGGTGAGATATGCGCCGCTCGAATCATAGACCGTGATGCGCCCGTTGCCGGGATCCCGAATGAGTACGCGTCCGTCCGACAGCACCGCAAGTCCGCCATCTGGCTGCGCGTACTCGCCCGGCCCTCCGCCCTTCCGGCCGAAGGTGGCGACATAGCGACCGTCAGGTGCGTACTTCCGCAGCACCGGTCCCGCATCTGACACGTAGATAGACCCATCAGGTGCCACGGCGATGGCGCGGAAATCACCGAGCAGGTCGTACTCTTCTCCATCGGCCTTGCCCACGGTGGCGCGCTCGACCAGCGTCCTCGGCGCGCCCCATACGCTCCCGGAGACCGTTCGAACGACGATCGTGTCGCCCACCGTATCGCGCTCAGCCTGCCACGAACCGGCTCCGGTGCGCTTGCCCCCGCAGCCGCCAACCAGCAGAAGCAGCAGAAGCAGCAGGGCCTGTCCAAGTCGATGCATCGTTGGCTCCCCTCGAGGTGGGTCAAATATCTGTCTGACACCCGCGGAAGGAGAATGGTTTCGTGACGGCCAACTCCGGCTATCTTCCTCCGCCATGACCGCAAGCACCCCGATCGCGCCGCCCGGACTCGCCCTCCGGGTCCGCGGGCTCCGCAAGGCCTTCGGCGATGTCATCGCGGTCGACGGTCTGGATCTTGAGGTAGCGCCGGGTGAATGCTTTGGCCTCCTCGGGCCCAACGGCGCCGGCAAGACGACGACCATCGAAATTTGCGAAGGCCTGACGGCTGCCGATGCCGGCGACGTCGAAGTGCTTGGTCGCTCCTGGGCTGAGTACGGC
The DNA here is from genome assembly GCA_036724295.1 of Gemmatimonadales bacterium. Lineage (GTDB taxonomy): Bacteria > Gemmatimonadota > Gemmatimonadetes > Gemmatimonadales > GWC2-71-9 > CAMLHP01. Next base: position 3,610 of record DAIMFY010000029.1, read on the forward strand.
CATGACCTGCGCCAGCATCTTGGCATTCAGCTGCAGGAGACCCAGCTCTCCGAGAAGCTCACCGTCCAGGAAACGCTACGGCTCTTTCGCAGCTTCTATCGCGATGGCCGGGACGTCGATGATGTCATCGGGCTGGTGCAACTGGACGAAAAGCGCCGGGCCCGCGTCGGCACGCTGTCAGGCGGGCAGAAACAGCGGCTGGCGCTCGGGTGCGCGCTGGTTGGCAATCCCGATCTCGTTTTCCTCGATGAACCCACGACCGGCCTGGATCCGCAAGCCCGTCGGCAGGTGTGGGAGCTGGTGGAGCAGCTCAAGGCCACAGGACGCACCATCCTGCTCACGACGCATTACATGGATGAGGCTGAGCGATTGTGCGATCGTGTCGCCGTCGTCGACCACGGCCGGAACATCGCACTGGGGACGCCGCGCCAACTGATTGCCGGACTTGGCGCGGAGCAGATCGTCTCATTCGCCTTGGAAGGAACATCCGGCGCCCTGGACTCCGCCGCGCTCGACGCGATCGCCAGGGCGGTCCGGGCGACCCATCCGGCGCGCGCCACCGATACCGGCTGGGAGTTGCCTGTCACCGCGACGCATGAAGCCATACCGGCGCTGCTCGCCGAACTGGATCGCCGAGGCCTGACGCTGTCGGAACTTCGGACCCACCTGCCTACGCTTGAAGACGTTTTTGTGTCGCTCACCGGACGGGCGCTCCGCGATGCCTGACGCGCGGCGGCCTGCGCCCGTACGGCCCGCACTGGTCGAGCTCACGCTGGTTCGGCTCAAGGAGTTCATTCGCGAACCGGAAGCCTTGTTCTGGGTATTCGGCTTTCCGCTGCTGCTCGCCCTCGGCCTTGGCATCGCCTTTCGCAACCGCCCGCCCGAATCGATCCGCGTCGGCGTGCTGCGGTCGGTGCCGGCCGCGCTTGCGGCTTCGCTCGACTCGGTCCGCGGAATCACGACGGCGCGGCTCGCGGACGACAGCGCCGGGGCGCGGGCATTGCGCAACGCCGACGTGGCACTCGTGGTGGCACCCGGCGCCGGCGGCGGCGTGGAATACCGGTTCGACCCGTCGCGGCCCGATGCGCGCACCGCTCGCCTGCTCACCGACGATGCGGTCCAGAATGGTGCGGGCCGGCAGAGTGCCCTTCCCGTGAGCGAGTCGATCGTCAGCGAGCGTGGCGCGCGCTACATCGATTTCTTCATCCCGGGACTGCTGGGGCTCAATCTCATGGGAAGCGGCATCTGGTCCATCGCCTTCGCGGTGGTCACCGCTCGCAAGCAGAAACTGCTCAAGCGCCTGACCGCGACGCCAATGTCGCGGGCCCAGTACCTGATCTCCTTCCTGCTGTCCCGGCTTTTCTTCCTGATCATGGAAGTGGGCGTGCTGGTAGGCTTCGGCGCACTTGTCTTCGACGTGCCGGTCCGCGGCTCCCTCGTCAGCCTGGGCGTCGTCTGCCTGGTGGCCGCGCTGACCTTCAGCGCCATGGGGCTGCTGGTGGCTTCGCGCGCACGAACGGTGGAGGCGGTCTCGGGCCTGGCCAACCTTGCGATGCTGCCGATGTGGATCTTCTCGGGTGTGTTCTTCTCCGCGGCCAACTTTCCGGAAGCGCTCCAGCCGTTCATCCAGGCGCTGCCCCTCACGGGGACAGTGGACGCCCTCCGCGCCATCATGCTCCGGGGCGCACCGCTCAGCGCCGTCTCGGGCGAGCTGCTGCTGCTGGCTGCGTGGCTGGTCGTGCCGTTCGCGCTGGCGCTGCGATTGTTCCGATGGCGGTAGGAGACGGATAGGGGCTACTGCAACGGAATCTGCGCCCCGTGCACAGCGAGCCACTGGTCGAAGTTCTTGAGACCGGGCGCCAGCTGGCGGGCACGCGCCACGTCACGCACCTCGTTGCAGACTTCCTCGAACTCATCATAGAACTGGAACATGTTGCCGAGGTCGTCTGCGCCCGGAAAGCCGAAGCCCCGGAAGACCTCAGGGGTGACCGGATTGAACTGCACGGTTTCGCCCAGCGCGCGCGACATGGCGGCCGCCATCTCTGGCCCGGTCAGGTGCTCGCCGGCCGCGCCGATCCGCTGCCCGATCATGGGCTCGCCACGCTTCAGGATACCGTAGGCCACGGCTCCGATGTCCTCGGAGGCGATGCCCGCCATCGTCGCGTCCCCGATCGGAAGCGTGAGCGCCAGCGTCCCGTCAGGCGTCCGCTGGGGCCCGGATCCAAAGGAAATGAAATTGTCCCAATAGAATGAAGCGAGCAGGAAGGTGGTGGGGATGCCAAGCTCGATGAACAGTTTGTCCATCTCACCCTTGGCATCGAAATGCGGCACCTTGTACTTCCCCATCAAGGTCGGCATTCGATTATCGGAGAGCGGTACCCACTGCCGCGTGTCCTCCAGGGTGGACCAGATCACGTGCTTCACCCCTGCCGCCTGTACCGCATGCGCCAGGTTGGCCGCCTCCACCTTCTCTCGTTCGGGCGACATGTGGGCCCAGTAGAAGGTGACGCAGTACGCGCCGTAGGCGCCCTCGAACGCTCGAGCGAGGCTCGCCGCATCGTCCACATCGGCAGCAACGACTTCGGCGCCCAGCTCCGCCAGCGCCCGCGCCCTGGCGGAGTCAGGATCGCGGGTAAGGGCCCTGACGTGGAACGGGCTGTCCTCATCCGCGAGTATTGCCCGCGCCAGCCCGCCGCCCTGTGCACCGGTCGCTCCGGTGATTGCGATGATTTTCCTGTCTGTCATGCTGTGCTCCCCCAATAAGCCGCCTTCGCGAGTACTCAGGGCGTCGAATCCGGCGTCGCTGCCGGTCGCTGGTATACCGGTGTCCCGCCGAGATACGTGGCAATGACGTGCGTCCTGAGAATGCTGTCAGCCGGCGCCGTCAGGATATCCTGGTCGAGGACGACGAAATCGGCAAACTTCCCGGCGGCGATTGAACCCATCACCGAATCCTGGAAAGCCGCGTGGGCCGGCCAGATGGTCATGGACTTCAGGGCCTCATCGCGGGTCATCCGCTGGTCCGGGTACCAGCCGCCTGGCGGGTGACCGGTCGAGTCCTGCCGGGTAATCGCAGAATGGAAGGTAATGAATGGATTCACCTGCTCCACGGGAAAGTCGGTGCCGTTGGGGACGATCACGCCGGTCTCGAGCAGCGACCGCCACGCATAGGCGCCCTTGATCCGCTCCGGGCCGAGCCGGTCCTCGGCCCAGCGCATGTCGCTGGTCTGGTGGCTTGCCTGCATCGAGGGGATGACGCCCAGCTCAGCGAAGCGCGGGATATCGGCTGGCGCCAGCACCTGCGCATGCTCCACCCGCAGCCGCGCATCCGCGGTTGGCACGGCCTTGAGCGCGGCCTCGTACGCGTCAAGCGCATTGCGATTGCCACGATCTCCGATCGCATGTGTACTTACCTGGAAGCCGTGGCGCAGCGCGGCCTCGGTCCGCTGCTCCAGGTGCTGCTCCGATGACACCAGCAGGCCGCGATTGCCGGGGTCATCGGCGTAAGGCGCGAGCAGTGCCGCCCCGCGCGAGCCAAGCGCCCCGTCGGCATACAGCTTGATGCCGCGAATCCAGAGATGGCCTTCATACAGCGCGGACTGTGGCCCCCGCTCGAAGTAGTGCGCCAGGTCGGCGGAATCATCTGCCACCATCACGTAGGCACGGATTGGCAGCTTGCCGTCCCGGGCCAGCGCCTCGATCTGCTCGATGGTCCGCCGTGGCTCACCCATGTCCTGGATGGAGACCAGCCCCCAGCGGTTCACGTCCTGCGCGGCGGCGATGAGGGCGGTACGAAGCTCCTCGTCGGTCGGTGCGGGCACAGCCCGACGCACCAGCGCCATGGCATTGTCCACGAAGACTCCGGACGGCGCGCCGCCTGGCAGGCGCTCGATCCGGCCGCCGTCAGGGTCCGTGACATTGGCGGTGATGCCGGCGGCATCCATCGCCGCGCGGTTGGCCAGCACCGCATGCCCGTCGATGCGGTCGAGCAGCACCGGGTGATCCGGAACCGCACTGTCCAGCGCAGCCGAGGTCGGGAAGCGCTTGCCAGGCCACCGGTTCTGGTCCCAGCCGTAGCCGGTGATCCAGCGTCCCTTCGGTACGTTCCTGGCCCGCTCGGCGACGCGCCGGGCCACTTCAGCGTAGCTGTCCACGCCGCGCAGGTCCACCGACTGCAACGACGCTCCCAGGTCGGCGAGGTGAGCGTGGGCGTCGGCGAGGCCGGGGAGAACGGTCGCATCACCAAGCTCGAGCACACGCGTTCCGGTGCCGCGCAACGCCAGGGCGCTGTCGCGTGAGCCGGCATAGACAAAGTGTCCGCCGCGCACGACGAACGCTTCGATGGTCGGCCTCGAGGAATCGGCGGTGTAGATGTGGCTGGCGGTGACGATCAGGTCGGCGTCGCTGGCAGCAGGGGCCGGGGCGCATCCGGCGAGCACGAGCAGGAGCGGCGGCACCAGGAACCCGAAGCGCCCGGGGGTGACTGCATGGATCGTGGTAGTCATGCCTGCAACGTGATTTGATGCCGCCACCGGCGCAAGCGACGGCATCGGCGTGGTCCCCGCGTCAGGTCAGCTGCCGGGCGCGTCCAACGATGATGCTGATGTTATCGGAGCCGCCCGCATCGAGCGCGTCCTGCAGCAGTCCTTCACAGGCCTCGCGGGAAGAGGACATGGCGGTGAGCCGTTCCTTGATCCGTTCGTCGGGTACATGGCGCGTCAGTCCATCGCTGCACAGCAAGTGCACGTCCTGCCATTGGTGCTCATATCTCGTCACCTGTGGCGCCGTCTGGCTCCCCCCGATCGAACTGGACAGCATGCTGGCCCAACGGGAGTTGGGCGCGTCGGCCGGCTTGAGCACACCAAGCTCGACCAGCTCGGCGGCCATGGTCTGGTCCCGGGAGATCTGCCGCAGGGCGCCGTCGCGGAGGAGGTAGCAGCGGCTGTCTCCCACTTGCAGCAGGTAGATCCGCGGCCACACGCCAAGCCAGAGTGACAGGGTCGTGGCCATGCCCCGCCACTCGGGGTCCTGCTCGCCAGCGCGGAGGATGTCGGCGTGGACCTGCATCGCGGCATCCGCGAGCGTGGTGGCGAAGCCGGAGTCGTTGTCGGCGTCGGCGGTGTAATAGCACTGGATGCTCTGCGTGAGGTATCGCGTCACGCGCTCCAGCGCCTGCCGGCTCGCCTCCTCGCCCTTGGCGCTTCCACCCACCCCGTCGGCAACCATCGCGAGGAAGGCCAGCCGTTCGCCCCGTTCGGTCAACGGGGCGGCGTCGGGCAGGCTGGAGAGCCGGACCCGGACTTCCCGCTCGAGGGAGCAGATGAGGAAGTGATCCTGGTTGGACTTCCGCACCTTGCCCTGGTGGGTCAGCCCGTGGACGTCGATCTCGCTGTCGTGCGGCTTCCGTGTCGCGACCGTCGCCGCGTATTCGCCGGTGGTCATGGCTCGAGGCCTCCTGCCAGACGGGGTCCAGCTTGAAGGTAGGGTGCGCCGGGAAGTTGCAACAGAGGGGAATGAGCGCTGGGCGCTTAGCTTTCCATCCAATGCCCATTCTCTTCTACGATGGCAGCTGCGGGCTCTGCGCGTGGAGCGTCACGTGGGTGCTGCGGCACGAAGGTCAGCGGCGCACCCTTCGCTTCGCGAGCCTGCAGGGGCCGCTGGCCGCCGCGATACCAGACGTAAGCCGCCAGTCGCACATCCTGGATTCGGTTATCTGGTACGACGAAAGTGGCGACGGCACGTCGGGCCGGATGTGGACCCGCTCCGACGCGGTGCTCGAGGTGTGGCGCTATGTGGGCGGCGGCTGGCGCCTGCTGGCGGCCCTTGGCCGGCTGCTCCCCCGCGCCTTTCGCGACAGGCTCTACGACCTGGTGGCGCGGCATCGGCACTCGCTGGCCGGCGCGACCTGCGTCGTTCCGACGCCGGAGCATCGGGAGCGCTTTCTGGACGAGCGATGAGCTGTGGGCCCTGAGGCGCTGCCTTCGCGTCGCGCGTTGCACGTCCGCCTTCATGCCGCCTCGCGCCGCCGGTCGAGGGTGCGATACTGGATCGCCTCGGCGACGTGCGGGGGTTGAATGTCTGTCTCGCCCGCGAGGTCCGCGATGGTGCGGGCAATCTTGATGATGCGATGGTAGGCCCGCGCCGACAGGCCCAGCCGACCCATGGCGAGCTTGAGCAACTGCTCGCTCCGGTCTCCCAGCTGGCAGCAATGCCGCAGATCGCGCGGCGCCATGTGGGCATTTGCGTAGACCCCGGGCCGGTCCCGGAAGCGCTCGCGCTGCCGTTGTCGCGCCGCCTCCACCCGCCCGCGGACAGCGGCACTGGACTCTTCCTGCTGCTGTCCGGCCAGCTCCCGATAGGCCACGGCCGGCACGTGCAGGTGGATGTCAATCCGGTCCAGGAGCGGGCCCGAGACCCGTGACAGGTAGCGTTCGATGGCCTGGGCGTCGCAGCGGCAGGCGTGGGCGGGATCGCCATGGTGGCCGCAGGGACACGGGTTCATCGCCGCGGCCAGCATGAAGCGCGCAGGATACGTCAGGCTGATCGCGGCGCGTGACAGCGTGACAACCCCGTCCTCCATCGGCTGACGCAGGACTTCCAGCACGTTCTTCCGGAATTCTGGCAATTCGTCAAGGAACAGGACCCCGCCGTGCGCGAGGCTCACCTCGCCGGGCCGCGGGTTCGAGCCGCCGCCGATCAGGCCGGCATCGCTGATGGTATGATGGGGCGCCCGGAAAGGCCGCACGGCGCAGAGCGACTGGCCCGGCGGCAAGGTGCCGGCGACGCTATGGATCCTCGTTGTCTCCAGGGCTTCATCCAGCGACATGCCGGGCAGGATAGTAGGAAGCCGGCGGGCAAGCATGGTCTTCCCCGCGCCTGGAGGACCAACGAGCACGAGATTGTGAGACCCTGCGGCCGCAATCTCGAGCGCGCGCTTTGCACCCGCCTGGCCCCGCACGTCGGCAAAGTCTACCACGTCGACCGCGCGCGCTCGCATCAGCGCGGCGAGGTCTACCTGCTGGTGCTTGAGTCCAGCGCCCCGGCCCTCGAGCCAGTCACAGACATCCATGAGGGTGTCCGCCCCGAGGACTTCGATGCCCTCTGCCACGGACGCTTCGGCGAGATTGGCAGATGGGAGAACGACGCCCTTGCAGCCGGCAACGCGCGCCCGCAGCGCCATGGAGAGCGCACCCCGCACCGGGCGGAGATCGCCCTCGAGCCCCACCTCACCCAGGACGACGAACCCGTCCAGCATCTCCCCGCTCACCTGGCCGCTGGCCACCAGGATGCCGAGCGCGATCGGGAGGTCGAGGGCTGACCCGCTCTTGACGATGTCGGCCGGCGCCAGGTTCACAGTGATACGACGGAGCGGAAAGGCAAAGCCGCCGTTCTGCAAGGCGGCGTTGACCCGCTCGCGCCCCTCCTTCACCGCGCCCTGCGGCAGCCCGACCGTGGCGAACGAGGGCATGCCGCTCGCAATGTCGACTTCAACGTCCATCAGGTAAGCGTCCACCCCCAGCACTGCGGCGGACCGGATGCGAGCCAGCATGAGCCGTCCGGAAACGAGACAGTGCTAAGCTGTGTGCCAGCGGCGCCGGATGCGGTACCCAATTCTCGCGGACCGGTGCATTCTGCTTCATTGGCGTTACACAGCCCGGCCTCGCGCGCTGCGAGCCGGCAATGCCATCACCCCACCACGCTCCGGTTGCATCCCGACACATCCCAATCACTTACATCTACTACCCGGAACGGCCCGCTTTCTGCACAGAAGCTGTACAGCACCCCCTTCAGAACTCTTCGACCTTGAACGCCATGTCCGCAACGCTTCAGGAATCCGATCGCCGAGTCCCGTCATTGGACGGGTGGATGCGCACGGTCGCAGCCTCGATGGCGTTCCTGATCACGGCGCTGACCACCCAGATCGTCCGCATCAGCTGGTTCGGCCCGGCGGCCCAGCCGCTCAGTGCCCGGCCATCGCTGGCCTGGCGCGCCGCTCCCAGCAGCCCACTCGCGATGGAGCATCGCGAAGGGATGGCCATCATCCAGCAGCTGGCCACGAGCGCCTTTGCCGATTCGGCTCGCGCCATCCTTGGCGCGCCCAGCCGGCCAGTCGGCCTGGTGGGGACCGCCGGGCGGGAAGCGCGTCACATCGGTGAGTACATCCGCTCACGCGACTCCGTGGCCCTGGCCCCGTCCGCCATCTTCAGCGACGCGCAGCTCCAGCATGCCTTTCTCCACGAGCTGAGCCACCACTGGATGGCGCGGCACCAGGTCCTGGGCAGCCGGCTCCTCGCGGAACTGCCGCCGCTCACCGATTCCACCCGTTACGGTTTCGACGATGCCGACGAGCATGCGGCCGAAGCGCTGGCGCACGCGGTGCAGTTCTGGCGCGCCTCCCAGCGCGGCCCCGACGCCCGGAATCGCGGACGGCTGCTCGCCGCCTATGAAAGCGTCATGCCCGGTACCCGCCTGGCCTATCTCACCCTCATCGAAGCCGGCGATCTGCCGCTGCAGGACCTGACCGAGTGAAGCGTCGCATTCCATTGTCACGAGTCCTCGCCATCGGCACGCTGGCGATCATCGCCACCGTCACGGTCTCGGCCGTCGCCGTGCGCGCCCTCCAGAACCTGCATGCCAGCACGTCCATCCCTTACTCGGCGGCGCTCGCGAAGCTGGGCTCCGGCGGGGTGGATTCCGTCATCGTGACGCCAGGGCAGTCGGTGACGCTGTGGGCAAACGGAGCGCGCAGCAACGCGGTCTACACCGCGGCCAACGCCGACGATCTCGTCGCCCGCGCCATGCAGTCGGGTACGGTGGTCAGCTTCCGTCCCGCGGGCCAGGGCGCGGCACCCTACCTGGCTGTCACCCTCGCGCTCGGCCTGCTGATCGCCGGCTCGGTCGTCCTGCGCCGCAACGCCGGTTTCGGCGGCGGCAACTCTGATCTCGGTGAGCGGGCCCGCTCGGAGACGACGTTCGAGCACGTCGCCGGGAACGGCGGCGCCAAGAGCGAACTCCAGGAAGTGGTCCAGTCGCTGCGCGATCCTGGCCGCTTCCAGCGCGTCGGCGCGCGGACGCCCCGCGGCATCCTCCTCTATGGCCCGCCCGGCACCGGTAAGACGCTGATGGCACGGGCGGTCGCCGGCGAAGCTGGGGTCCCGTTCTGGACGATCTCCGGCTCCGAAGTCACCGGCTTCATCGTCGGCCTCGGCGCCATGCGCATCAAGTCGCTCTTCCGGAAGGCCCGCAAGAAGGGTGGCGTCATCTTCATCGACGAGATCGACGCACTGGGCGGCCGCCGCGGCCGGAATCGCGCCCACAACGAGGACGATCGAACGCTCAACCAACTGCTGGTCGAGATGGATGGTTTCTCCGCCCACAACAACGTCGTGGTCATCGCTGCCACCAACCGTCCCGATGACCTCGACAAGGCTCTGCTGCGGCCCGGCCGCTTCGACCGATCCATCTGCGTGCCGCTGCCGACCGCGCCCGAACGCGAGGCGATCCTTTCCCTGCACGTGCGAGAGCGTCGCGTCCCGGTCTCGGGCGGCGTGGACCTGTCGCGGCTCGCGCGGCTGATGCCACAGACCAGCGGCGCCGACCTCGCCAATCTCCTCAACGAAGCGGCCATTGTCGCGGCGCGGGAGGAATCGGATACCGTGGCCTGGCAGCACTTCGAGGCCGCACGCGATCGCGTGCTCCTCGGCAAGGAGCGCAAGGGCCTCAGCGCCAGCTCGCATGAATGGCGGCTGGTCGCCATGCATGAATCGGGGCACGCCCTCCTTGGTGTGGTGGGATGTCCTGACGATCCACTGCACAAGGTGACGATCCAGCCCCGCGGCGAGGCGATGGGAGTGGCCTTCTTTGCGCCCGACGCCGACCGCCATCTTCATTCGCGGCGCTATCTCGAGGGACAGATTCTGAAGGGGCTTGGGGGACGCGCGGCAGAGGAAGTGATCTTCGGCCCCGACCTGATCACCAGCGGTGCCCGAAGCGACCTGCAGCACGTGACCCGGGTGGCGCGCGAGATGATCTACAATCTCGGGATGGGCGAAACCGCCGGCCTCATGGTCTACGATCCCGACGCACCGCCCAGCGAGGAAGTGCGCGCGCTCATGGATCGTGAAGTACGTGGGTTGCTCGATCGGTTGTATGCCCAGGCCGTGGAAACCGTGCGGCTACACCGTTCAGCGCTGGAGGCGCTGGGCGAAGCGTTGCTGGAACGCGAAACGCTGGACGCCCCGGAGGCGCTGGCCATATTCGAGGCGCA
>DAIMFY010000030.1:0-13244 GCA_036724295.1 Gemmatimonadales bacterium
GATTGGCGGACCAGTTCAATGCGAGATGGTACAAAAACGGGGTGAGCAGGGCGAGCAGTTGGGCGGGCAGGACGGACGAGGCGGACGAGGCGGACGAGGCGGACGAGGCGAGCAGAAGCTACCCTGTCCGACTTGTCCGTCCCGTCCGCCTTGTCAGGCCACTGCCCCATGGCACTTCTTGTACTTCCTCCCCGACCCACAGGGACACGGATCATTGCGGCCGACTTCGGGCACGTTGCCCTGGGCCGAGTTCAGGCGACCCAACGACGTGTTGACGGCCGCGGGCGGCGGCGCTGACGGCGTCGAGCCCATGAAGAGCGCGTCCGCCGTATCCTTGGCCGGCGTCGGAGGTGGAGGCGGCGGCGCAGGACGGCGAGGCGGTTCCGCCTGGACCTGCACCTTGAGGAAGCGCTCGGAGAATCCGTTCTGGATGTCCGCCATCAGCCCCTCGAACATCTCGTACGCTTCCTTCTTGTACTCTACCAGCGGGTCACGCTGGCCGTAGCTGCGGTAGTGGATGGCGTTGCGCAGCTGGTCGAGGTCGTAAAGGTGATCCTTCCACTTGTCGTCCAGGACCGTGAGCATGACCTGGGAGAGGATCTGCGCATCCACGTCCGGGATGCCGATCTTCTGCCCGAACTCGCGCAGGTACGTCACCTTCCGCTCGAACGCTGCCCGGCCCTCGTCGGTGGCCGCGGCGACGATATCCTCGAGGTCCGGGGTCGCCTCGGCGTCAAGCACGTTCTCCGGATTGACCAGCAACTGGAGCATCAGCGCCTGCACCAGCCCCTGGCGGTCGAACTCCTCGGGCTTCTGCGCCGCGGCAAGGAAGGTCCGCACCTGGCGCTCGATGGCGCCCTCGATCATACGGATCGCCTCGGCCTTGACCTGCTCGCCGCGCTCCAGCGCAAACAACCGCATCGAGTAGACGACTTCACGCTGCTGGTTCATGACATCGTCATATTCCAGCAGCCGCTTCCGCGACTGGAAGTTCTGCAGCTCCACCCGCTTCTGCGCAGTCTCGATGGCCCGCGACACGAGCCGGCCAGTAATGACCTCGCCTTCCTCCGCCCCACTCTTGTCCATCCACGCGGCAATGCGTTCGGAACCGAACAGCCGCATGAGGTCGTCTTCCAGCGAGAGGAAGAAGATGGACTGCCCCGGGTCACCCTGGCGGCCGGAGCGACCGCGAAGCTGCCGGTCAATGCGCCGGGATTCGTGCCGTTCCGTGCCGATGATCTGGAGGCCGGCTTCGTCCGCGGCGAGGTCGAGCGACTTGCCCAGCTTGATGTCGGTGCCGCGGCCGGCCATGTTGGTCGCGATGGTGATGGAGCCCGCCTGGCCGGCCTGCGCCACGATCTCGGCCTCGCGCTGGTGGTACTTGGCGTTCAGCACTTCGTGCTTGAGGCCCCGGCGCTTCAGCATCTTGCTCAGCGTTTCCGAGACATCCACGTTCACCGTGCCGATCAGCGTGGGCAGCTGCGCCGTCTGCAGGCGCTCCACCTCGTTGACGATGGCGTTGTACTTCTCCCGGCGGGTCTTGTAGATCCGGTCGGGCTGGTCCAGGCGCTTGATGGGCCGGTTGGTGGGCACCACGTTCACCTCGAGCCCGTAGATCTGGAAGAATTCGCCTTCCTCGGTCTCGGCGGTGCCGGTCATGCCAGACAGCTTCTCGTACATCCGGAAATAGTTCTGGATGGTGATGGTGGCGAGGGTCTGGGTTTCGCCCTTGACCTGCACGCCTTCCTTCGCCTCTACCGCCTGGTGGAGGCCGTCCGACCAGCGCCGGCCCGGCAGCACGCGACCGGTGTATTCATCCACGATCAGCACCTGGCCGTCCTGCACCAGGTAGTCAACGTCCTTCTCGTACAGGGCGTGCGCCTGCAGCAGCTTGTGGATGATGTGGAGCTTCTCGCTCTTGGCAGCGTAGGCGCCTTCCAGCTCGGCCCGGGCCTCCACCCGCTGCGCCGGCGTGAGCTCCGGATCGTGATCCACCCGGTGAATCTCTTCCGAAATATCCGGCACGATGAAAAGCTGCGGATCGCCCGGCGAGAGCGCCTCGGCGCCCCGGTCGGTCAGGTGGACCGAATGTCCCTTCTCGTCGAGCACGAAGTAGAGCACGTCCTCGATATTGCGCAGCCGCTGCTGCTTGATGGGCAACTTGCGGTCGGCGAGGGCCTCGAGCTCCACCTTCTGCACCAGCTGCTTGAGCCCCGGCTCGTTGAGCAGCTTGAGCAGCTTCTTGTTCTTGGGCATGCCGAGCTGCGACTGGTAAAGCAGGACACCGCCCTCATGCCGCGTCTTGGGGTCCTGGAGCAGCGGCTCGGCCTCGGCCAGCAGGCCGCTGACCACGGTGCTCTGCTTCCGGGCCAGCTCGGCAACCTGCCGGTTGAACTGCTGGTACTTGTCATCCTCCGCATGCCCCACCGGGCCGGAGATGATGAGCGGCGTACGGGCCTCGTCGATGAGGATCGAGTCCACTTCGTCGATAATGGCGTAGATGTGCTCACGCTGCACCCGCTGGTCGAGCGTGAACACCATGTTGTCGCGCAGGTAGTCGAAGCCGTACTCGTTGTTGGTGCCGTAGGTGATGTCCGCCATGTAGGCGGCCCGGCGCTCGGGCGACTGCGGCTCGGTGTCGTCGAGGCATGCCACCGTGAGGCCGAGATAGGTGTAGAGGTGGCCCATCCACTGCGAGTCGCGGCGGGCGAGGTAGTTGTTGACCGTAATGAGATGACACCCACGACCGGTGAGCGCATTGAGGTAGAGCGGCAGCGTGGCCACGAGGGTCTTGCCCTCGCCCGTCGCCATTTCGGCGATCCGGCCCTCGTGCAGCACGATGCCGCCGATGAGCTGTACGTCGTACGGCACCATGTCCCACGTCAGCTCGGTTCCTGTCACCATCACGGCGGAGCCGAGCAGGCGGCGGCACGCCTCCCTGACGGTGGCAAACGCCTCGGGCAGGAGTTCATCCAGCACCGCGGCAATTGCCTTCCGATATTCCTCCTCGAGTTCGGCGGTGTGCTTCTCGAGTTGGTCGCGCTCGGCCGGATCAGCGGCGTCGCGCTTGGCGTCCTTGGCCTGTCGGACGCGATCGGCCAGCTCGCCGGTGCGTTCGCGAATGATGCCCCGGAATTTCTCGGTCTGGGCGCGCAGCGTGGCCTCGTCGAGCCCGGCGAGCCGCTCCTCATGCGCCTTGATCTGCACCAGGCGGGGGCGAATCTTCTTCACGTCCCGTTCGTGCCGCGTGCCGATCACGGCGGTCACCAGCTTCTGTATCATGCTCCGTCACCCTTGTAGAGTCCGTTGGCCGCGACGTAGGCCGCCACGGTGTCCGGTACCCAGTAGCGAATCGAGTGGCCTTCGCGCACCCGGCGCCGCACGTCCGTGGCGGAAATCTCCACGAGCGGCACCGTGATCCGGCGCCATACCCCGTCAGTCAGTTCGGGGTGTGATCCTGGCCGGGCAAAGACCGCGATACGGGCCAGCCGCGTCACCGCCTCCGGTTCCCGCCACTTGGCGAAGTCCCGGGCGGCATCGTCGCCAAGCAGCAGCACCCATTCGGTGCCCGGCTCGGCGGTGTTCAGCGCCCGCAAGGTATCCACAGTAAACGAGGGACCGGGGCGATCGAGTTCCGCAGCCTCCACCCGGAAGCCCGGGGCTCCCGCGATGGCCAGCTCAACCATGCGGGCGCGATGCAGCGCCGGCGCCTGATGCCGGCCGACCTTGAACGGCTGCTGGTGCGCCGGAACGAACCGGAGCTCGTCCAGCTCCAGCTGTTCCATTGCTGACCGTGCCGTGATCAGGTGCCCGTGATGGATCGGATCAAACGACCCCCCGAAGAGCCCCACCCGCATCAGGGCCCCTGGGAGATCTTGGGAGGACAAACGTGGTCGGTGCCCGGCGTGCCCGGATGGAAACGGCGGAGATAGCCGCACGTCTGCTCCGCATCTTCCACGTATCCCAGCGTGCGTTGGGTGCCGATCAGGTCGATCAGCGCCTGCGGCGCCACCGTGGACTGGGGATAGGTCGCGAGCAGATCGCGCAGGTAAATGACGGCGGAATCCCACGCCTTCATGCGCAGGTAGTACCTGGCCGCCTTGAATTCCTTGATGGCGAAATCGTCGTTGAGGGCAGCGATGCGCGTCTTGGCGCGCGCCGCCGCATCCGAACCAGGGTAGCGGTTCAGGACCTCTTCATAGGTGCTGAGGGCCGAGCTCCCATAGGTGGGATCGAGCTCTGGGCGGCGCCACAGGTCGGCGTACGCGTCGCCCACTCGCACCAGCGCGTCGGCCGCGAGAGGGTGAGTCGGGGTTTCATCACTGACCCGCCGGAACTCACGCGCGGCCTCGAGCCGGCGGCCCGCCGCGAAGTTGGCCTCGCCCAGCAGGAAATGCCCCTCAACCCGGCGCGGGTCGTTGCCCGGCGACTCCAGGTTGAAGCGCTCTACCCGCTCGATGGCCTTGCTCCATTCACCCTGCCGAAAGGCGGCGTGGGCGTTGGCCCAGAGCGAATCGAGCTGCGCCGGGCTCAGCGATTCCGCGCCGCTCACGGGCGTGATCACGGCACCACGGCCCGTCGCAGAGCTGCAAGCGCTGGTCAGGAGAAGCCAGGGCAGAAACCTGCGTACTGTCATTGCACGTCCATTCGTGTAGTCTCTCCTGCCGAATCGGCAGGGGAGAGTGTTGCCAATCGGTCGCGGGCGAGCCGGCTGAGCGAGTCGTTGGGCTCACCCGCGGTGATCGCGCGTTGCCACGCGATGGCCGCGGCGATCGGGTCTCCCTGCTTCAGCCGCGCATCGCCCAGTCCCACGAGGGCGCGACGTCCGGTCCATCCGGTGGAGTCACCGCGAGAGGCCCGGGCAAACCAGCGATCGGCCGGGATAACCTGACCCGAATCCAGTGCCTCGATCCCGAGTCGCAGGGCGCACGTAGCATACCCCGTTCCAGCCGAATCCCGCATTCCAGCGTCAGTCGAGCGCCGCATGACTGCCCGATAGGCATACGCCGCCTCGGCGCACTGGCTGGTGCTCGTGAGCGCGCCGTACTGCAACAGCAACGAATCGAAGGTGCCCGCATCGGGCGCGCCGGCCAGGGCCAGCGGGAGCATGCGCGCTCGTGACGCCGGCTCCAGCGCGCCACCCTGCACCAGGGCATAGGCATAGGCCGTGACCGGCCATTCGGGCGCCACCCGCTCGAGCCCCGCGACGGCGGTTGCCAGCGCGCCCATGTCTCTGGCACGGAGTGACTGCCGGGCCACCTCGGCGAGGCCGTCGCTGGCTTCGGCGTGCCGCGACGGATCTGCGGACGCCAGGGCGAGGAACGACGCGGCGGCCGAATCGAGCTGGCCAGCGCGCAACGCGGTGGCGCCGGTCTTGGCCCAGAGGCGTGCACTCTCGTGCGAGGCCGCCAGTCCGGCGTAGACCGGCAGAGCGTCGGCGAAGCGGCCGCTGAGGTACAGCTCGTCAGCATCGCGTTCCTGCTTGCCGCCGGTGCAAGCCAGGCAGAGGCCGCTCAGCAGTAGCGCCAGGCGCCGGGTCACGTCGGGCGGCCGACCATATGCAGGTACGCCTGCACGCGCGGGTTGTCGGGCCTCCGAGCCAGCAGGTGCTCCCAGACTTCACGCGCACCCTCGGCGTCACCCGAGAGGTAGCGCGCGAGGCCGAGTGCAGCACCGGCGTCCAGGAAGGCAGGACGCGCCGTGACCACCTGTTCCAGCTCCTCGCGCGCCTCGAGGGCGCGACCCGCCTCGAGCAGCACGCGGGCCAGCCGATAGCGCAGATCGTGAAAGGTAGGGCCCAGCTCGAGGGCGTGCCGGTATTGCTCGGCAGCGAGATCGAGTGCTCCCACTTCGGCATAAGCGTGCGCCAGCTCGGCGTGACGGTTGGCAAGCTGGGCGGCGACCGGCGCGGCAAAACCCTTGACGTTGCCGGTGTCGGCGAGCGCGGCGCGCCGGAAGCATTCTTCCGCCTCGGTGGAGCGGCCCAGCTGGTTGAGCAGCAGGCCGCGATGGATCAGTGCCTCGAGATACCGCGGATTGAGGTCCAGCGCCCGATCAAACTGCTCCAGCGCCCGCTCGGTGTGTCCCAGGAGTGAGAGCGAGACACCGAGCAGATGGTGCGCGTCAGCAAAGGCGTTGCCCTGGGCCGTGATTTCCTCGAGCAGGTGCACGGCACCGTGGTAGTCCTGCAGCACGAATCGCTCGCGCGCGCGCAGCATGAGCTGGTCACTGCTGGGCTGCATGGCGTCTCGCATGCTCACGTCAGGCCTCCATCGGGCTGCAGCGCCTGCCAACACCGGTGTAGCGGATACCGGCCTGCGCCACGCGCGCCGGGTCGTAGAGATTCCGGCCGTCCACGATGGCGGGCTGGCGCATCGTCCCGGCAATACGGGTGAAGTCCGGGGTGCGGTACATCAGCCATTCGGTCATGACGGCCAGCACATCGGCGCCGGCGAGTACGGCATAGGGATCGTCGGCGAGTGAAATGCGATCGCCGTAGTGCGCCCGGACCGGCGGCATCGCCTTGGGGTCGTGGGCCTGGACGTGAGCGCCGGACTCCAGCAGGGAGTCGATCAGCGCCATGGCGGGACTCTCGCGCACGTCGTCGGTCTCGGCCTTGAAGGCGAGGCCCCAGACGGCGACCGTGCGCCCCTCCAGCCCGCCCGCCGCACGCCGCACCTTCTCGACGATACTCGCGCGCTGGCGCCGGTTGACCTCTTCGACGGTCTTGAGGAGGTCCGCTTCCACGCCGAGGCGATCCGCAGTGTGAATCAGCGCCTGCAGGTCCTTGGGAAAGCAGGAACCGCCGTAGCCGGGCCCCGGATAGAGATACGCTCGCCCGATGCGCCGGTCCGAGCCGATTCCATTGCGCACCATGGCGACATCCGCGCCGACCGCCTCGCAGAGGGTGGCGATCTGATTGATGAACGAGACGCGGGTGGCAAGCATCGCATTAGCGGCGTACTTGGTGAGCTCGGCCGAGGCAGGGTCCATGAAGAGCATCCGGTCGCCACCCCGGCGCGTGTAGGGGCCGTAGAGCTCGTTCATGAGGGCACGCACGGCAGGGCTTTCCGTCCCGACCACCACGCGGTCGGGGTGCATGAAGTCGTCCACCGCCGCGCCTTCCTTCAGGAACTCGGGGTTGGCCGCGACCTCGAAGGGAACGGTGCCGGCGTCGCACACCACATCCGCGACCCGCGTGGTGGTACCGACGGGCACGGTGGACTTGAGCACCAGCACCGTGGGTTCGGCCGCCCGCCGCGCGATGGCGGTGGCCACGTCGAGCACGTGCGACAGGTCGGCCTCGCCTCCGGCGCCCGGCGGCGTCCCCACGGCGATGAAGATGACGCGCGCATGCGCCACCGCTTCGGCCAGGTCGGTCACGAAACGAAGCCGCCCCGCCACCTGGTTCTGCCGCACCAGCGGCTCGAGGCCCGGCTCGAACAGCGGCAGATCGTTGGCGCGGAGCCGCGCCACACGCGCGGCGTCGCGCTCCACGCACACGACGTCGTTGCCCGTCTCGGCAAAGCAGGCGCTGGCCACCAGCCCCACGTAGCCGCTGCCGACGACGGACAGCCGCACGTCAGTGCCCTGCCATGGCGTGCCGGGTGTCCACGATGAGCCTTGCGTGGCGGCGAATGAGCCCGTAGTCCAGGGCCGAGTGATCGGTCACGACCAGCACGCAATCGGCCTGCTGGAGCGCATCGGCGGTGAGCGGAACGGACGCGAAGCGGTGCCCGTTCTCCTCCAGCGTCGGCACGAAGGGATCGTGATAGGCGACATCGGCCCCGTACTGTTCCAGCAGCCTGATGATGTCGAGGGCCGGGCTCTCGCGCATGTCATCGATGTCCTTCTTGTAGGCAACGCCCACCACCAGCACCTTGGCCCCCCGCATCGCCTTTCCCTGCTCATTCAGGCTGTCCATCGTCTTCCGCACCCAGAAGAGCGGCATTTCGGAATTGACTTCGCCGGCGATGTCGATGAAGCGGGTCTTGTAGTTGAGCCCGCGCATCTTCCACGCGAGATAATGGGGGTCGATCGGGATGCAGTGCCCGCCCAGTCCGGGGCCGGGAGTGAATTTCATGAACCCGAACGGCTTGGTGCCGGCGGCCTCGATGACTTCCCACACGTCGACGTCGAGCTTGTCGCAGACAATCGCCATCTCGTTCACCAGGCCGATATTCACGCTGCGGAAGGTGTTTTCCAGCAGCTTGACGAGTTCGGCCGCTTCCGTGGACGACACCGGCACCAGGGTGTCGATGGCGGGCTGGTAGAGCGCGCAACAGACGTCCCGGCAGGCGGCCGTGATGCCGCCCACGACCTTGGGCGTGTTGCGGGTGTGGTAGCGCGGGTTGCCGGGATCGACGCGCTCGGGGCTGAACGCCAGGAAGAAATCGTCTCCCACGGTGAGCCCGGTGCTCTCCAGAGCCGGCAGCATGATTTCACGGGTAGTGCCGGGATAGGTGGTGCTCTCCAGAATGATGGCCTGGCCCCGGCGCAGGGTGGCCTTCACTGCCTCCGTGGCGGCCACGATGAAGCTGACGTCGGGATCCTTGTACTTGGAGAGCGGCGTGGGAACGCAGATCGAAATGGCATCCGGCTCGCTCAGGCGCGCAGGATCGCTGGTGGCCTCGAACTTCCCGGCCGCCAGGATCTCCTGCAGGTCCGCATCCTTGACGTCCTTGATGTGCGACCGGCCGGCGTTGAGGCCATCGACCACGCGCTGGCTCACGTCGTAGCCCAGCACCCGGTAGCCGGCCCGCGCCAGCTCCACGGCGAGGGGCAGGCCGACGTAGCCCAGCCCGATGATGCCGAAGAGCGCCTCGCGGCGCTCCGCCTTGCTGATCAGCTCCGCTGCAATGGTCATGCAGTCAATACTCCAGGGGAAGTGCCACGCGCCGTCCGTCACGAGCGGACAGGTAGGTGGCGATGAGGATCTCGAGCGAGTTGAGGCCCTCGCGCCCGTCGGTGTCGGGCAGTGCCTCGCCGCGAAGGCTCTGGATCACGTTTTCGTAGTACGCCGGATGGCCGAAGCCATACACCGACGTGGTTTCATAGCTGGCATCGGCCACCTTGGCGTCATCCGGGTGGCTGTCGGCAAATTCCCAGTGGTCGATGTGATTGACCGCCACGCCGCCGATCCTGACCGTGCCCCGCTCGCCGATGATGGTAATCGAGCCTTCGTAATTCTTCGGATACGCCAGCATGGTGACGTTCATGCTGCCCAGGGCGCCGGTGCGCCACCGGATGGAGACGACACCGGTGTCCTCCACCTGGATGTGCCGGGCCAGCGTGGCGGTGTAGGCCTGCACGCTCTCGACTGGCCCGATGAGCCAGTCCAGCAGGTCCACATAGTGGCTCGCCTGGTTCATGAACGCGCCGCCGTCAAACTCCCACGTCCCGCGCCATGGTGCGCTTTCGTAGTACTCCTGCGGCCGGGACCAGAAGACGTTCACGTTCACCATGAAGATGCGGCCGAACCGGTCGGCCTCGACGGCTCGCTTGACCAGCTGGAGCGTCGCGTTGCGGCGGTTCTGCTTCACGACGAACAGCTGCACGCCGGCGCGATCGCAGGCGGTGACCATCTCCTTGCCGTCCTGCCAGCGCGTGGCCATGGGCTTCTCGGTAACCACGTGGCGACCAGCCGCCGCGCAGCGCACCGCCTGGCTCGAGTGAAGGCCACTCGGGGTGGCCAGAACGATGACGTCCGCGTCCGAGCCGGCCAGGAGTGCATCCAGCGAGCTGAAGCCGCGCGCGCCGGTGCGCTCCTCCGCTCGTGCCAGCGCCGCCGGGTCGATGTCGCAGACGGCCACGAGGTCCGCCCGCTCCGCATGCCGCTCCAGCGCTCCGAAATGATTGGCGGATATGCGTCCGCATCCCACCAGGGCAAACCGGATCTTGCGGTCGGTGATGAACGGCTTGGTGACGAACATCAGTCCCGGAACTCCTCGGTGCGGGTCACTGGTAGAACTCGCGGACGGCCGCCACCACCGCGTCCTGCTGCTCGTCGCGCAGCTCCGGATAGTTGGGGAGCGACACCACTTCCGTCATGGCACGTTCGGTCTCGGGAAGACTGCCGCGCGTGTAGCCCAGGTCAGCAAAACAGGGCTGGAGGTGCAGGCCCACCGGGTAATAGACGGCACACCCGATGCCGCGATCCCGGAGGTGCGCCACCAGGCTGTCACGGTTTTCCGCCCGGATGGTGTATTGATGGAAAATGTGCTCCGTGCCAGGCGCCACGACTGGCGTTTGCACCGGTCCGACCGGGCGCAGCAGCTCGTCGTAGCGCGCGGCCCGCTGCCGGCGCGCCTCGCTCCATGCCGCCAGATGGCGGAGCTTCACCAGCAGGATCGCTGCCTGCAGCGTGTCCAGGCGGCTGTTATACCCCACTTCGTCGTGATGGTACTGCTTGGCGCCGCCGTGCAGGCGCAGCCGCGCCAGCCGGCCGGCCAGCTCCGCGTCCTGGGTCAGGATCATGCCACCGTCGCCCCAGCCCCCGAGATTCTTGCTGGGGAAAAAGGACAGCGTACCAGCGTGGCCCAGCTCGCCGGCCACGCGCCAGGTGCCGTCGACCTTGCGTCGTGCACCGATTGCCTGCGCCGCATCCTCGATCAGCGCCACGCCGTGCCGCGCGGCGATGGCCGAGAGCCGCTCCATGTCGGCCATCTGCCCATAGAGATGCACGGCGATGATGGCGCGGGTGCGCGGGGTGATGGCGGCCTCGACCGCCTCCGGGGAGAGGTTGAACGTGCCCGGCTCGATATCCACGAATACCGGCGTGCCGCCAGCATTGTGTACCGCGCCGGCCGTGGCAAAGAAAGTGAACGCAGGACAGATGACCTGGTCGCCCGGCCTGAGGTCGAGTGCGCGAAGCGGGAGCAGGAGAGCGTCGGTCCCGCTGGCGCAGGCCACCGCGTGCTGCACGTGCGAGAGCGTCGCGACGGCAGCCTCGAGCTCCGCCACCTCCGCACCCATGATGAACGCCTGCCGCTCGATCACGGCCATGGCGGCCGGGATGATCTCATGCGCTATGGTGGCGTGCTGGGCCACCAGGTCAAGCAGGGGTACGTTCACCGCGCCACCGGAATGGGGGTCGAAAAGGCTGCAAAGCCTTGCAAATTATCGAGATTGGTGGTCCTGGTCAACGATCGCCAGGAGCCCGTCGGCCTCGACAAAGCGGGTCTGGCAGGCCGGGCAGCGGGCCGCCCCCGCCGCCACTGAGAGGCGCTCTCCGCACCGGCACATCCACCCCACCCGGCGGGCCGGGACGCCCACGACCAGGGCAAACGCCGGCACATCGGTGGTGACCACCGCCCCGGCGCCCACGAAGGCGTAGGCGCCAAGAGTGGTGCCGCAGACCACCGTGGCGTTGGCCCCGATGGTGGCGCCGCGCCCCACCCGGGTAGCGCGATACTCGTGCTTCCGTGACACGTGGCTGCGGGGGTTGGTCACGTTGGTGAACACGCAGCTCGGTCCGCAGAACACGTCGTCCTCCAGCTCGACGCCCTCATAGACCGACACGTTATTCTGGATCTTGACGTTGTTGCCGATCCGGGTGCCGTTCATGACCACGACATTCTGCCCCAGCGAGCAGCCCTCGCCGATCACGGCTCCCGGCATGATGTGGCAGAAATGCCAGATGCGGGTGCCGGCGCCGATCTGCGCGCCGTCGTCGATGAAACTGGATTCGTGAGCGGTATAGTCAGCCATGGAAGCTCCACGTAAGTCGGGAAGTCGGGAAGGCGGGAAGGCGGGAAGGCGGGAAGGTCAGGAGGAATGCATACTTCCCGTCTTTCCGCCTTCCCGTCTTAAATCCACTCCGCACTCATTTCCCGCGCCATCTCGTGCCACTCCTGCAGGGAGCGCACCTCACCCACCCGGCTCCGCAGTGCAATGATGGCATCGCATGCGGCGGACGCCGCGGAAAGCGTCGTGGTATACGGGACCCGCTGCTGGAGCGCCGCCCGGCGAATGGCGTAGTCATCCTGCTGCGTGAGCTTGCCGAGTGGCGTGTTCACCAGCAGCTGGATCTGCCCGGAGAGCAGCAGGTCAATGGCGTTGGGCCGGCCTTCGTGCACCTTGAGCACCCGCTCGGCGGGAATGCCGCGCGCGCGCAGGTGGCGAGCCGTTCCCTCGGTGGCGCAGATCTGGAAGCCGAGGCCATGAAACCGGCGAGCGATGGGCACGACATTGTTCTTGTCATGATCGTTCACCGTGATGAAGACGCTTCCGGCGAGCGGGAGCGCACCATCGGCACTCGCCTGCGCCTTGGCGAACGCCATGCCGAACGAATCGGCGATACCCATCACCTCGCCGGTGGAGCGCATCTCCGGCCCCAGCACCAGGTCGACCCCGGCAAACTTGCCGAAGGGGAAGACCGCTTCCTTGACCGCCACATAGGGCTGGACCACGTCGTCCGAGAGACCCAGCTCGTCGAGCGTCCTGCCGGTCGCCACCGCCGCGGCCAGGCTGGCGAGCGGAACACCGGTGGTCTTGGAGACGAAGGGGACCGTACGCGAGGCGCGCGGGTTCACCTCGAGCACGTACACGACGCCGTTGCGGATGGCGTACTGCACATTGAGCAGCCCTACCACACCCAGCTTCAGGGCAAACGCGCGGGTATGTTCCCGCATCTCCGCCACCTGCGCTTCCGTGAGGAGATAGGGCGGCAGGACACAGGCAGAGTCACCCGAGTGAACTCCCGCATCCTCGATGTGCTGCATGACGCCGCCGATGACGCAGCGCTGACCATCGGCGATGGCGTCCACGTCCGCCTCGAACGCATCCTCCAGGAACTGGTCGATGAGCACCGGATGCTCGGGGGTGATCCGTGCGGCGCGCTGGAAGTAATCGCTGAGGGTGTCGGCATCGTAGACGATTTCCATGGCTCGGCCGCCCAGCACATAGGACGGACGCACCAGGACCGGATAGCCGATCCGCTCGGCCACGGCCAGCGCCTCCGCGACCGAGAAGGCGATCCCGGCGGGCGGCTGGGCAACGCCCAGTTCGCGCGCCACCTGCTCGAAGCGTCCGCGATCCTCCGCGATATCAATCGCCTCGGGTGAGGTGCCGAGGATCTTCACGCCGGCGGCTTCGAGGCCGCGCGCCAGCCGCAGCGGCGTCTGTCCGCCGAGCTGCACGATGACGCCGAGCGGCTGCTCCAGCTCCACGATCTCGAGCACGTCCTCGAGCGTCAGCGGCTCGAAGTAGAGGGCGTCGGAGATGTCGAAATCGGTCGAGACCGT
>DAIMFY010000031.1:0-13233 GCA_036724295.1 Gemmatimonadales bacterium
CCCGCATGGAATCCCATCAGATCCGCTCCCTCTTCCTGCGCTACTTCGCCGAGCGCGGGCACGAGCAGGTGCCCTCGTCGTCCCTGGTGCCGGCCGACGATCCCACACTGCTCTTCACCAACGCTGGCATGGTGCAGTTCAAGCGGGTGTTCCTGGGCCAGGAGCAGCGACCCTGGAATCGGGCCACCACCTGCCAGAAGTGCGTCCGCGCGGGCGGCAAGCACAACGACCTGGAGCAGGTGGGGCTCACCCGGCGGCACCACACCTTTTTCGAGATGCTGGGCAACTTCTCCTTCGGCGACTACTTCAAGCGCGACGCGATCGCCTTCGCCTGGGAGTGGGTTACCGGCGCGGAGTGGCTCGGCCTCGACCCCGAGCGGCTGAGGGTCACGGTGCACCACTCCGACACCGAGGCGCGTGCGCTGTGGGAGGAGATTTCCGGACTCCCGCCCGAGCGGATCTACGGGCTGGGTGACGCCGACAACTTCTGGCAGATGGGCGACACCGGCCCCTGCGGTCCCTGCAGCGAAATTTACGTTGATCTCGAGTGGACGCCGGGCAGCGCCGCGGTCCCAATGCCGCAGGAGGAATTCGAGCGGCAGGCCGAGGCGGGGCGGTTCCTCGAGATCTGGAACCTCGTCTTCATGCAGTTTGATCGGGCGTCAGACGGCACGCTGCTGCCCCTGCCTCGACCGAGCGTGGACACCGGTGCCGGCCTCGAGCGGATTGCCGCCGTCATGCAAGGCACCGACGACAATTTTCATACCGATCTTTTCCAGCCGCTGCTCGAGCGCGCGGGCGAGCTCATCGGGCGTCCCTATCGCGAGGATGGCGATGATCGCGCTTCCTACCGGGTGCTCGCCGACCACGCGCGGGCGGTCGCATTTCTCCTGGCGGACGGGGTCTACCCGAGCAATGAGGGGCGCGGCTACGTGCTGCGCCGGATCCTTCGTCGCGCCGTGCGGCATGCATGGTTGCTGGGCCGGCGTGAGCCTACCCTTACGCCGCTGACCCAGGTGGTGGTGGCGCAGATGGGCGACGTCTACCCCGAGCTTGTCGCCAAGGCGGACTTCATCGCCGATGTGACCCGGAACGAAGAGGAGCGCTTTCTCGAGACCATCGAGGGAGGGCTCACCCGGCTCGACGAGCTGCTGGCGAGCGGCACGGGTACCATCGCGGGTGAGGATGCATTCCGTCTCTATGACACATTCGGCTTCCCGATCGACCTGACGCAGCTGCTCGCTCGCGAACGCGGCGTGGACGTGGACGTCGAGGGATTCGAGCAGGCGCTGGAGGAGCAGCGGGAGCGGTCCCGTTCGGATCGCGCGGTCCGAAAGGGCGTGTCCACCGCCGCCATCCACTCGGGCGGCGGCTTCCGCGTCCATGCACCGGCACCGCAGACGTTTGTCGGCTATGCCACGACGGAATCGGACACCGACGTGATCGCGTCCCGCGAGGTGGACGGCCGCACCGAGCTTATCCTGCGCGACAATCCGTTTTACGTGGAGTCGGGCGGCCAGGTAAGCGATACCGGCGTCGTCACCGCTGACGGCTGGCGGATGGACGTCGATCGCGTCTACAAGAGCGAGCAGGGCACGGTGGTCTCAGGCCAGGCCACGGCGCCGTTCGAGGACACCCGGGTCCATGCCGCGGTGGACGAAGCGCGCCGGCGCGACATCGAGCGGAACCACAGCGCCACACACCTCGCCCATTACGTGCTTCGTCACCAGCTCGGCACCCACGTGCGCCAGCAAGGCTCGCTGGTGGAACCCAACCGGCTGCGCTTCGACTTCTCGCATCACGGTCCGATCGACGCGGCACACCTGCGCGACATCGAAGCCGAGGTGAATGAGCTGATTCTGGCCAACGCCGACGTGCGGACCGACGAGATGGCCTACCCTGATGCGCTCGCCCTGGGCGCCATGGCGTTCTTCGCCGACAAGTACGGCGACCAGGTGCGGGTGGTCCGGATGGGCCCCAGCATCGAGCTGTGCGGCGGTACCCATGTGCGCACCACCGGCCAGGTCGGCACCTTCCGCTTTGCGGGACAGGGTGGCGTGGCCGCCGGCGTTCGTCGCATCGAGGCCATGACCGGCACGGCCGCGCTCCGCGCGGTGCGGGCGCTGGAAGACCAGGTGCACCGCGCTGCCGAGGCCGTACGGGTGCAGCCGGACCAGTTGCTCCGGCGTATCGAGCAGCTGGTGGAGGAACGCGGGCGCCTGGAGCAGCGCATCGCCGAAGCACTGGCGCAGGGAGGGGGAGCCTCCGACGAAGAGACGGTGCAGCTCGACGGTGCAAAGCTGACGCTCGCGTCCACCGCCAGCGAGAGCCGGGATGAAGTCGGCCAGATCGCCGATAATTTCCGCGAGACCCATAAGGACGGCGTGCTGGTGCTCTTCGGCACCAGCGGGCGTGGAGCGGTGCACGTGGCGCTGACCGATGACCTCGTGGCCCAGGGCTTCAAGGCGGGCGACCTGGTGAATCGCATCGCGGCGCTGAGTGGCGGCAAGGGCGGCGGTCGCCCCCAGTTTGCCTCGGCGGGCGCCGGCGACCCGGAGCGGCTTGACGACGTGCGCCATGCCGTCCCGCAGCTGGTGTCGTCCTGGCTGGCGCGGACCGCCTGATGGACCCCATGGTGTGGCTACGCTTGCGGACCGCCGGCGCTCCGGCTGCGCTGCGCGAGCGAATCATGCAGCATGTCTCGCGCGCGGGCGTCCTCGAGATGCCGGACACCCTTGCCCGGGCCGGCACCATCGCGCTGCGCGATGTTACCGACACGCCCGGCGAGCGCTCGGTGGCGCTCGACCTCCTCGCGGCCGACGGCTTGATCACGCTCGCGATGCTGTGGTGTGCGGAGCACGAGCCGGCGGCGCTGGGCAGCGTTGCCCGCTCCCTGACGGAGCCCGCCCCGGCGACGTGATCGACCTGCATTCGCATCTGCTGCCCGGCGTGGACGATGGCTCGCGCAGCGTGACGCAGTCGGTTTCGGTGCTCACGCGGTTTGCCGAGGCTGGCGTCACAGATGTCTGCCTGACGCCCCACCTCACGGTGTCGGCCGCGGAACTTGGCGTTCCCCCGGCGTACGACGCCGCCTTCCGTTCCCTCACTGCGGAAGCACCCGATTTGCCGCGGCTGCATCGCGGCGTGGAACTCATGCTGGACCGGCCCTTCAGCCGGCGGGCCATCCAGCCGGGCATCACGCTCGCGGGCTCCCGCTACGTTCTCGTGGAGTTTACCCGGATCGTGCCGGCCGCCACGGTGAAGTCCGCGCTCAGCCAAGTCGTGGAGTGCGGCCTGGTGCCGCTGCTGGCGCATCCCGAGCGCTACAGCTCCTGTTCCCCGCGCGCCGCGGAGGCCTGGCGTGAGGCTGGCGCGCTGATGCAGCTCGATGCCACCACCATCCTGGCGGGTTCGGCGCGCGGCGACCGGGCGCGGGCACTGCTGGCGGCTGGTCTCGGCGACATCCTCGCCGCGGATAACCATGGCGACGGCGCCAGCCAGGAAATGGCGAGCCAGGTACTCCGCGGCCAGGGCGCCGACGCCCAGGCAGAGCTGCTCACCGTCACCAATCCACGCGCCATTCTCGAGGATCGCGCAACGACCCGTGTCGAACCCGTCACGCTCTCGCCACCGCTCACCTGGCGGCTTCGGCGATTCCTGAACGGAGGAGAACATTGATTTCGCTCGCCGGCCGGACTGCGCTGGTGACGGGTGGCTCGCGCGGGGTGGGAGCCGCGGTCTCGGTGATGCTGGCGCAGGCCGGCGCCGATGTGGCACTGACCTACCACACGCGCTCCAAGGCCGCTGAAGGAGTGGCACGACAGATTCGTGACGCAGGGCGCCGCGCATACGTGGCGGGGGGCGACCTGTCGGATGCGGCGGCGGTGGACCGCATGATTCACGGCGTGCGCAGCGAATTCGGCGGCCTCGACATCTTCGTTGCCAACGCCGGCATCTGGCCGCCGGAGGACGTGCCGCTGCGCGAGATGTCGCCGTCACGCTGGCGTGCCACCATGATGCAGAACCTCGATGCGGTGTTCTCGAGCACCCGCGCGGCGCTGGGCCTGATGGACCACGGCGGCAGCGTAGTGCTGGTCTCGAGCACTGCCGGCCAGCGCGGCGAGGCGATGCATGCCGACTACGCCGCCACGAAGGGCGCGCTGATCTCGCTCACCAAGTCGCTTGCCATCGAGTGCGCGCCCGATATCACGGTCAACTGCGTGGCGCCTGGATGGGTCGACACGGAAATGTCGGCCGCCGCGTACGCGGGCGACGGGCGGGAGCGCATCGCCACCACCATTCCGCTCCGGCGCATCGCCAGTGCGGAGGACGTGGCCGGCCCGATCGTTTTTCTCTGCAGCCCGCTCGCGCGCCATATCACCGGCGAGATCCTCAACGTGAACGGCGGCAGCGTTCTCTGCGGATGAGCCGCGCATGACCAGCCTGCCATTGCGGGTGTCGGTGCCGGCGCCGGTCGTGGACCTCGTGTCCCGGCTCGAGGGCGCCGGGCACGAGGCATGGTGCGTGGGCGGAGCGCTGCGTGACGCGGTGCTCGGCTCGCCGCACGCCGACTTCGACATCGCCACGTCGGCCACGCCCGACCAGGTGCGCCGGCTCTTCCGTCACACCATCCCGGTGGGGGAGAAGCACGGCACCATCGGCGTGCTGGATGCCGCCCGCGTCCTCCACGAGGTGACCACCTTCCGGCGCGATGTCCGGACCGACGGTCGTCACGCCGAAGTGGCCTTTGGCGTCTCGCTGGAGGCGGACCTGGCGCGGCGCGACTTCACCATCAATGCGCTGGCCTATCACCCGGTCCGGCACGAATGGCGTGACCCCTTTCGGGGCGCCGACGATCTGGCGGCCGGCCGCATCCGGGCCGTGGGCGACGCGGCGACGCGCTTCAGGGAAGACTTCCTGCGTGTGCTGCGCGCCCTGCGGTTTGCGGCGCGGTTCGGTTTCGCGATAGTGCCTGAGACGTGGGTCGCCATGGTCGAGGCCGCGCCCGGTCTGCGGGGGCTCTCTGCCGAGCGGGTGCGGGACGAATGGTTCAAGGGACTGCGCACCGCCGACACCGTGAGCGGCCTCGTGCGGCTCTGGCACGGATCGCTCGCGGCCCGCGAGGTATTGCCGGAGCTGCTGGAATCGGGCTGGACGGAACCGGCGCTCTCGGCGGTGCCGCGTGACCCCGTGCTGCTCACCACGATGCTCACCAGCGATCCCGTGACAGTGCTCCGCCGGCTCCGGGCGTCCAACGCCGAGATTGCGCGGGCGGCCGCGATCGTGGCAGGGCCGAATGCCCCTGACGGCGATGGCGTCGCGGATGTGCGCCGCTGGCTTGCCCGCGTCAGCGATGCCGCGGATGATCTCCTGCGGGTCCACCTGCTCCGGGCCGGTGACGCCGCTCCCTGGTCGGAAACCGTGCGCGGCATTCGGGCACGGGGCGAGCCGCTGGCGCGGGAGCACCTCGCACTCCGCGGCGGTGACCTCATGGAGCTTGGCTTTCGCGGTCCCGAGGTGGGTGTGATGCTGGATCGGCTGCTCAGCAGCGTGCTGGAAGATCCGGCCCTCAACACCCGCGATGGACTGCTGGCGCTGGCGCGGGAATCGCGATGACACCCTTCCTCTTCGGTCTGCTCGCTGCGCTCGGCAACATGGCCGGCGCGCTGGTCGTCGTTCGGCACGCGCGGCGCGGGCTGCACGTCGTCGAGCAGTTCGTCGCTTTTGGCGCCGGCTTCATGATCTCCGCCGTGGTGCTCGCCATGTTGCCTGAGGCGCTGGAGCGACCCGGCGCACCGATGTACGTGCTGGCGGGCTTCCTGGCGGTGCACCTCGCGCAGCATGTACTGATTCCGCACTTCCACTTTGGTGAGGAGACACACCGCATCTCGGCTTCCGCCGGCGTCTCCGCGCTGGTGGGGCTGTCATTGCACACCCTCTTTGATGGGGTGGCCATTGCCAGCGGCTTCCTGGTGTCGCCGGAGCTGGGCGTGCTCTTGTTTCTTGCCGTCTTCCTGCACAAGCTGCCGGAGGGGGTGACGATGGCGAGTGTCATGCTGGCAGGCGGGCAGGGAGCAAGCCGGGCTCTTGGCGCAGCCGGGCTGCTGGGCGCCGCCACGATCGCGGGCGTGGGCCTCACGCACCTCATCAGTCCGCTGGCCGCGCATGGCCTGTCGCTCTCCGCTGGCGTAACGCTCTATGTCGCGGCCTCGAACCTGGTCCCGGAGTTCCAGGCGCAGCGCGGCTGGGCCATATCGGCTGCCTTCTTTGGCGGTGCGGCCGCCATGATCGTTGCGCGCCTGCTGCTGCACGCGATGGGTCTCGCGACGTGAGCGCGCCCTCGCTGTTCGAACAGCTGGGCGGGCTCCGTCCACTCGCCGCGCGGATGCGGCCGGTGACCCTCGACGAATTTGCCGGCCAGGAGCACCTGCTGGCGCCCGGCCGTCCCCTCCGCGACGCGGTGGAGCGCGGCACCCCCGGGTCCATCATTCTCTGGGGTCCTCCCGGCAGCGGGAAGACCACCCTCGCGCACCTCATGGCTCGCGCCACGCACCGCGCCTTCGAGCCCTTCAGCGCCGTCACGGAGGGTGTGCCCAGGATTCGCGAGATCGTGGCCGGCGCACGCGAACGCCGGGCCAGCTCGGGCCAGGCGACGATCCTCTTCATCGACGAAATTCACCGGCTCAACAAGGCCCAGCAGGACAGCCTCCTGCCGCCAACCGAGGAAGGGGTCGTCACGCTGGTGGGCGCCACCACCGAGAATCCCAGCTTTGCCATCAACCCCGCGCTCCTCTCGCGCACCCGGGTCTTCGTGCTGCAGCCGCTCCAGCCGGGGCACCTCCGGGCATTGCTCGAGCGCGCGCTGGCTGATCGGGATCGTGGGGTGGCATCGCTCGACGTCACCGCCGTGCCGCAGGCGCTCGACTTCATCGCCGAGGAAGCCGATGGAGATGCCCGACGCGCGCTCACGGTGCTGGAGGCAGCGGCAATGCACGTCGGCCAGGGTGGCGTGATCACGATTGAGGCGGCGCAGGAGGCTTTACAGCGTCGCTTCGCCCACTACGACAAGGCGGGGGAAGAGCATTACAACATCCTGAGCGCCTACCACAAGTCGTTGCGGGGCAGCGATCCTCAGGGCGCGTTGTACTGGATGGCACGGCTGGTGGAGGGTGGTGGTGACCCGATGA
The DNA here is from genome assembly GCA_036724295.1 of Gemmatimonadales bacterium. Lineage (GTDB taxonomy): Bacteria > Gemmatimonadota > Gemmatimonadetes > Gemmatimonadales > GWC2-71-9 > CAMLHP01. The sequence goes on from DAIMFY010000031.1 coordinate 7,188, forward strand.
TCCTGTTTCGCCGGGCCATGGCGATGTCGGCCGAAGACATCGGGCTGGCGGACCCCAATGCACTGCGCCTCGCGGTGGCTGCGCGTGACGCGTGGCAGATGCTGGGGCCGCCGGAGGGTTACCTGCCCTTGGCGGAACTCACGATCTATCTCGCGACCGCGCCCAAGTCCAACAGCGCCAAGGTGGCACTCGACGCCGCGATGAACGCGGCGCGAGACTACCCGGCGGAAGCGGTGCCCTTGCACCTCAGGAATGCGCCAACCGGGCTCATGAAGGAGATGGGTTACGGAAAGGAATATCGGTATGCCCACGCCGCACCGGAGGCCTACATTGCGCAGCAGTACCTGCCTGAGCCGCTTCGGGGGCAGCAGTTCTACCAGCCGGGGCCGTTTGGTCATGAGCAGCGGATTGCGGAGCGGATGAAATGGTGGGAGGAGCTGGCTGGTCGTCGGTCGTCGGCTGTCGGCCATCAAGGGCCGAGCGGAGAACGGAACGGTTGATGACCGACGACTGATCGCCGACGACCGTATATTTCACCAGCCGCCAACCCCTGGAGCGAGCGATGTGTCACAAATTGCGCCATATGTTGACCGCGACAGCCGGGCTGATGGTCCTTGGCTGCGCCAGCATTCCGAGCACCATCCTCGATCCGGATGTCCAGCTGCACCAGGTCGTGCTCCGGGGTGCCGGCCTCACGGGCGGGACCATGGACCTGGTGGTCGATGTGTACAACCCCAATCACTTCTCGCTTCGCGGGACCCGGCTCCAGGTCGGCTTTGATGTGGACAGCGCGCATGTAGGCGACATTTCCTACGATGACGAGTTCCAGGTCGGGAACACCGACACGACCCGCATCGTGTTGCCGCTCCGCTTTACGTGGACCGGTGCATCGGCGGCGCTGCGAAGCGCGCTGGCCTACGGCGACATTCCATATACCATGCGGGGCCAGGTGACCGTGGCCACGCCGGCTGGTGACAAGATCATTCCATTTACCAGGCAGGGGCGCGCGCCGCTTACCCGCGGGACGTCTCCGGCCCCAGCAGGATCGGGTGGACTATCCGACAATTGATTGACGTGCGCGCGCCGATCGAGCGCGCAATCCTGGTTGCAGCGCCCCGCAAGGGATCGACCGATGCCCGGCATCTGGCGGAGCACCTCGAAGAACTCACCCGGCTGGTGGACACGGCCGGCGCGGATGTTGTCGGGCGGCTCTCGCAGCAGGTCGCCTCGCCCAACCCGGCGACGCTGCTGGGCGAGGGCAAGGTGGAAGAACTTCGCGGCATGGTCGCCGAGCTCGATGCCACGCTGGTGATCTTCGACGAAGAACTGAGTCCGGTGCAGGGCGCCAATCTCGAGCGGGATCTCAAGGTCCGGGTGATGGACCGTCCCGAGGTCATCCTCGACATCTTCTCCACCCGGGCACGTTCCCACGAAGCCAAGCTGCAGGTGGAGCTGGCGCAGCTGGAATACCTGCTGCCCCGGCTCACCCGCATGTGGACCCACCTTTCCCGGATCCGCGGCGGCATCGGGCTGCGCGGCCCGGGCGAAACCCAGCTTGAAACCGACCGCCGGATCATCCGCAAGCGCATCCAGTCACTCCGGCGAAAACTGCAGTCCGTGGCTCGCCACCGCGAGAATCTTCGGGCAGGACGCGACGATCTCCTCGCGGCGGCCCTGGTCGGCTACACCAACGCCGGCAAGTCAAGCATCCTGCGGATGCTCTCCGGGGCGCACGATGTATTCGTGGAGGACCGGCTCTTTGCCACCCTGGATACGCTCACGCGCGACGTGGACCTGAGCGAGGGTGCGCATGCGCGGGTGACCGACACGGTGGGCTTCATCCGGAAACTCCCTCACCATCTCGTCGCCAGCTTCCGGGCCACGCTGGAGGAGGCCCGCGACGCCGACGTCCTGCTGCACGTCGTCGATGCGTCGCATCCCGACTGGGAAGGGCAGATCCGCGTGGTGGACAAGGTACTGGCGGAGCTGGAGCTGGCGGAGCGGCCGCTCATCCTGGTCTTCAACAAGATGGACGCCGTGCGCGATGCGGGCGCGCTGATGGCGCGGGTCAGCGCCCTCTATCCCGCTGCGGTCTTCGCGACCACGCAGCGGATCGACGGCCTCGAGGCGCTGAAGGCGCGCCTCAGGAGCATCGAGCGGGCGGGCCGGGTCACCGCGCGGGTGCGCGTGCCCGCTGCCGAGGGTGCGCTGCTCGCTGAACTCTACCGCATGGGCGAAGTCATGAGGCGGGAACCCGATGGATCAACACTGGACGTGACGGTCCGGCTGGAGAGCTGGCAGGTGAACCGGCTGCGGGAGGCGGGGCTCGCGGTGGAGGTGCGAGCCGGGGCGACGCTCAGCGGCCTGCGGTCAACGCGCGCCTCCTGACGCGGCGTCCTATTTCTTCGCGACTACGATAATCGTGATCAGGCTCGCCAGCACCTGGGCCGCGGCGCCGATGATGCTGGTGATGGGCGCGCTCACCTGGGCCGCATTCCGCTCCGGCACCGTGATCTCCGCGCCAGGCCGAGGCTCCGGACTGGTATCGGGAAGCAGGAATCGCCGCACCACCGATTCCTTCTCGCCGTTGGGCTGTTCCACCCAGGCCCGGGTCTTGTCGCCCTTGAAGGCGTAGCCGCCGGCTGCGCGCACGTAATAATCCAGGTTGGCGCCCGGCTCATAGGCCACGGCGCCGGGCGCGTTCACGGCGCCCGCCACCAGGACGACGGGGTCGAACTCGGGAATGTCGATCGAGTCGCCCGCGGCAAGGATGATATTGTCACGGCTCTTCGGGTTCTTGAGCGCCTTGGCCAGGTCGATGCCCACGCGCCCGACGCTGTCTGCCTGTCGCACGAAGGTGATGCCGCCGGCATACGCCTCGCGGGTGAGCCCACCCGCGCGCTGGATGATGTCGCCCAGGCGCTCGGTCTTGGTACGCAGCGCGTAGGGGCCGGGATACTTCACCTGGCCGGTGATCTTCACCGTGCGCGGCAGCTCCCACTCGGGTTGCCGGAGGATCAGCAGGTTGTCGTATGGTTGGAGCGGAACCTCGGGTGCGCCGCCGGAAGGCGCAGGCACGCCGGGCATGCCCGGATACTCGCCGGACTGGCCGCGGGCAAAGAGGTAGGTGCTGTCGAGCGGCACGCGGATCGTGGTGGACACCGCACCATGGGAGCGGTCCTCCGGCACCCGGGCAATCTCGGCTTCCTTCAGGTACGCGTCCTCGCGCAGGCCGTCGGCAAGCAGAATGGCGTCCCGTACCGTCATTCCCTCCCGGAAGCGCAGCCGGCCGGGCGCGCGCACCGCACCGCTCACGATCACATAGCGCTCGGGGCGGAAGGTGGTCTTCGAGAAGATGGTGATCTCATCTTCCTCCTGCAGCGCCAGGTTCAGGGTGACGCGTCCCGACGAGTCTGCAAAGGCGGAGCGTAGCTGGATGCGGGTCGAATCGGGGCGGAGCCTGGAGACCAGGATCTGGTCGAGATAGACGTCGGGCTTGGGCCCGCCAGCCATCTGGATGGCGTCCGAGAGCTGCATGCCGGGACGGAAGCCCACCGGTCCTGGCACCCAGACATTGCCTTCGACAGTTACAAATCCGCGCAGCCGCTCAGCGACCGGGAAGACGGTGACCGAGTCGCCTGGAAGCATCGTGACGGACGGGATGCCCTGCGCCAGCTGGTCGGGGCCCACGTCGACCACGATGCGCCCGCGGCCGAAGCCCGAGTCATCGGGCGACGGCGGCAGGATGCGATGGATCTGCACCCGCCGCCGCAGGGCGTCGGCTCCAAACCCGCCCGCGAAGCCGATCACGTCGCGCAGCGTCTCGTCCGGACGGATCTCGAACACCTTGGGCCGGACCACGGCACCGGCCACGGCCACGCGACCGCCACGAACCGGGACGAAGATCACGTCACCGCTCTGCAGCGCCTGGCTGGTACGATCGACGCCGCCCAGCAGGAAGTCATAGACGTCCATGGAGTCGACCAGCTGGCCATTCCGGCGCACGTCAAGATGGCGGAGCGATCCTGTGGGCAGCGGGCCTCCCGCCGCGAACAGGGCCGTCAATGGGGTCGTGCCGGCGCTCACGTCATAGACACCCGGCTTTGCCACTTCGCCGGCGACAAAGATCTGAATCGTGCGCATGCGCGAGACGGTCACTTCAAAGTGGGTCGTGGCGCCGGGACCGCGCCGGACGCCGGAATAGACCCGATGCAGGCGGTCGTACAACAGCTCGCGGAGCTGGGCCAGCGTCAGGTTGGCGACGTGGAGCGTGCCGACGGTCGGGATGACGATGAACCCGTCGCGAGCGACGTTCAGGCTGTAGACGTTCTCGACGTCGCCCGAGAGAATGAGGGCGATTTCATCACCGGGACCGAGCACGTAGGAATCGGGCGGTGGGCCCCCGGTATTGGGCCGGAAGAGGGAATTTCCCCGGGTGAAGAGCTCCAGTCCGAAGATGCGCTTCAGGCTGTCCGGCAGCTCCGGTTCGAGATTGTAGCGGACACTGTCGAGCAGGGCGACGAGTGAGTCCGCGGCGGTGCCGGGGATCAGCCCGAGCTGGCGTACGGCATCAACCTGGGCGCGCTGGCCGGAGAGGCCGGCCTGTCCCAGTCCCGCGGATCCTGTCATGTACTGATCCAGGAGCGCCGGACTGTAGCCGGCCGACTGCAGCTGGGCCCGGAGCTGCTCCGGCGTGAGCCCCGACTGCATGATGGCACTCTGGATGCGCTGCTGGGTCGAATTGTCCGGCATCTGCTGTGATTGCATGGCGCGATTGACGAGCGCCGTGTCCACGACCTGGGCACCAGCCGGCCGCGCGCCGCCCAGCGAGGCGGCGACGAGGAGCGCGACGGCCATGCCGCCGGCGCGGAATCGTGGCATCTGCATGAGGGCGAAAATGCGCGCCCGCCGAAGTGAAGTCAAACGGGAGCCATCAGTTGCTGCCAGAGCGCGAAGGTTCGCTGCGCCACGGCGTGGTGCGAGAACTCCTCCTGCGCGCGACGCCGCGCGGCCAGCCCCAGCTCCTGCCGGCGCGACTGATCGGCGACCAGCCTGGTCAGCGCATCGGCGAGTGCCTCGACGTCGTCCGGCGGAACAAGGATGCCGGTGTCGTCAAGCCGCTCGGGCAGTATCCCATGCCGGCTGGCGATCACCGGGATGCCATGCGCCATTGCGAGCATGACCGGTGTCGCGGTCAAGTCCTGCCAGCCCTCGCGCTCGCGCGGCGTCGAGACCAGGATATCGAGGTCCTGCAGAAGAGCCAGCCGCTGGGCCCGCGGCTGGGCGCCGAGCCATGTCACGTTGGCCGCAATTCCCAGGCGCTCCGCCTGCGCTTCCAGTGCAATCTGCTCCGGGCCGGCGCCGGACACGAGCAGGCGCCAGCCGGCCCCCAGCTGGGGCAGCGCCGCGAGCAGAAGGTCAACTCCGCGCTCGGCCACCAGCCGGCCGATGCAGCCGATGTTGACCGTGCCATCATTGCGCTGTACCACAGCGGCAGGTACGTCGACGCCGCTCTGCGGAGTCACGGCAACGCTCAGCTCAGGGCATTCGTGGCGCACCGCGTCGGCGGCGAGCTGGTTCGTGGCCGTAAGGGAGGCCGCTGTGCCCATCACCTGCCGTCGGCGGCGGCCAGCCGCCGGGGGGAGCCGGGCCGGCCACGGGATGCGGCTGAAGCCCACCAACGGGATTCCTGCGCGGCGGGCCTCGCGCGCGGCCTTCCGGGCGACCACGCTCCACGGTTCTTCCTCGACCTGCAGCAGTTCGGGCCGGACGTCGCGGATCGCCCGGCGCAGCGCGCGGCCCGACCAGCGCAGCTCCTCCGGCTCATCCAGCGAGCCCTTGGCTGGCACCGGCACGATCCGGATACTGCCTTCGCTCTCGAACCGGCTGCGGTCGGGTGTACCCGTGATGTCGGGGACCAGGACGGAGAGCTCGGCGCCGAGCCCCGCGAGGGCGCGTAGCTTCCCCCGGTCGAGGGGGTTTGCGTAGAGGCGGGCGAGGATCATGGCGCGCATCGGGCGTGCACTCCCGGCAGTCAGGAACGTCC
>DAIMFY010000032.1:0-13177 GCA_036724295.1 Gemmatimonadales bacterium
CCCACCGCCCGCTTGGTGATGATGGGAATGAAGCCGTTGTTCAGCATCTGCTGCGTCTCGGCGATGAGCACGTCGTCCCCGCTCACAAGCGAGACTGACACACCCAGCTCCCCGGCGATCAGCGCATTGATCCCAACTTCGTTCAGCTTCTTTCCATTCACCGTGAACGAATCGAAGGCAAAGTTGTGGGCCATGACGCCCGGACTCCCCGCGTTGGCATGTGCGCCGGTGAACATCACTGTGCCAAAGCTGCTGTCGATGCCGGTGATCATGACCAGTGGCTTGGGAAAACCGCGAATGAGGATCGCCGAGCTGTCGAGATCCCACGGCAGCACATTGGCAAACATGTTGCCGCCGTGGCCCTCGTTGACCACGAAGCTGCGTGCCCCGCCGTCGCGGGCGCCACGGATGGTGGCGTTCACTTCCTGCGTCAGCAGCGAGCGGAAGTGGTCCCAGTAGTCGGGACTGGTGAGATCCTTGTAGTGCTCGCCCTCGTTGCCGGCGATCACCTCATGGATATCTACCGCGCTCCCCATCCCTTCCATGTCGGGGATGATGTAGGCCCGGAACCCCTCCTCATACGGAACCTGCTTGGCACGATACTCGGCCAGTGACGCGTTGCGTCCCTGCGCCTGCAGCGTCGCGGCGATACAGAGCAGAACCGGCAGCACCAGCATTCGCTTCATCGCGCCCTCGCTCGTTCGAATGTCAGGGGTGACCCAGCATCAGGAGCCGAAGCTCCGTCATTTCCTCGATGGCGTACTTCACACCTTCACGGCCATGGCCGGACGCCTTCACGCCGCCATAGGGCATATGGTCCACCCGGAAGCCTGGCACGTCGTTGACCACGAGCCCGCCGACTTCGAGCCGTTCGAAGGCGCGAAGGATCCGGCGGATGTCATGGGTAAAGAGGCCCGCCTGCAGCCCGTACGGTGAGTCATTCACGGTGCCGAGTACGTCGTCGAAGGCGTCATACGCACGCACCGTGGTGACCGGTGCGAACACCTCCTCGCAGTTCACCTTCATCTGGCTGGTGGTGTCGAGCAGCACGGTGGGTTGGAGAACGGCGCCGTTCCGGGTGCCGCCGGTCGCGAGCCTGGCGCCCGCGGCCACGGCTTCGGCAATCCACGCTTCGGCGCGTTCGGCATTGGCCTGGTCGATCATCGGCCCGACGTCGGTCGTGTCGGCCATCGGATCACCTGTGCGGAGCTTGGTTACGGCGGCCACGTAGCGCTCGGTGAATTCGTCATGCAGCGATTCATGCACCAGGATGCGCTGGGTGGAGATGCATGACTGCCCGGCATATACGTAGCCGCCGGCCACGCAGCGCGTCACCGCGTGGTCCAGGTCTGCGTCGGGTTCGATGATCACAGCCGCGTTGCCGCCCAGCTCAAGCGTCACCCGCTTGGTCGAGGCGCGCTGCTTGATGGCCCAGCCCGCTCGCGCCGATCCCGTGAACGTGATCATGCGCACGCGCGGATCGTCAATCAGCGGCGCGGCGGTCTCGTTGGTGCAGAGGAGGATGGACAGCGCGCCAGCCGGATATCCCGCGTCGCGAATGATTTCTGCGAGCAACAGCGTCGCGAGCGGGTCCTGGGGCGGGAGCTTGAGCACCATCGTAGCGCCGCAGGCGATCGCCGGCGCCAGCTTGTGGGCGGCGAGCAGGACGGGATAGTTGAACGCGATGATGCCGGTAATGGGCGCGAGCGGGAAGCGGCGGGTGATGCCCCAGCGATGTTCGCCATGCGGCTGGAGATCGAGTGGCATGACATCGCCACCCATCCGCTTGGCCTCTTCCGCGCCCTGTTGGAAGACAAACGCTGCGCGGTCGATCTCTCCCCTCGCCATGGCGAGCGGCTTCCCCGCCTCGGCCGCCAGCAGGCGTGCCATCTCCTCCCGGCGCTCCAGCACGCCGGTGCGGATGCGCTCCAGCACGGCTGCGCGGGCATGGGAGGGCATGGCCGAAGCCGCGGGACCGGCGGCCACCGCTGCGTCGAGCGCAGAGGCGATCTCGGCCGGGCCCGCGAGCGCGGCGCAGCCGACGACGTCATCCGACCAGGGGCTTCGGATCTCGGCCGAGCCGGTGCTGGCGTGAAGTTCACCCGCCAGCAGGAAGGGCCAGGTATGGGTGCGAAGCGCGGTGGCAGTCATGGTACGGTCCAGAATGATCCGGGCCGGGGGAGGCCGTCAGCGGAAATGTCCTGCCGATCGGGGTGATGCGCTAGGGCCGCGGGTCGTGGAGGGTCGATAGTCGAGGGCCGCCGAGGTGCCGAGCCGCCGAGCCGTCTAGCTGTCCAGCTCCCGCCGCGGCACTTCATAGCGCAGCTCCGCGAAGCTGGCGCCGCGCTGGCTGACAGAGGTCAGGCGAAGCGGCGGTGACGTGATATTCCGGGGAAGCAGTGGGGCGCCGCCACCCAGCGTGACCGATGCGATCGTCACGATCACTTCATCGAGCAGGCCGTGGTCGTAGAACTGCCCCACCAGCTCGCCCCCACCCACCAGCCAGATGTTCTTGCCGCCGGCGGCCTCGGCCATGGCACGATGCACCGGCTGCACATCGCCCCTTGCGAAGCGAATATCGGCACCTGGCACTGCCCGCAGGTTGCGGCTGGAGAATACCCAGGTGGGCAAGGTGTAAGGCCACGGCTTGGTGGTCCCATCCTGGGCGAAGACATGGTGGTCAAGCACCCAGTCGTAGGTGGTCGACCCCATCGCGATCGCACCCACCTGCGCGATGAACTTTTCATAGCTGTCGCCCGGACCCTCGGGAAACTGCATCAGCCAGTCGAGCGAGTTCTGCGGGTCGGCGATGAAGCCGTCGAGGCTGGTCGCGGTATAGTATTGGGTTTTCATGGGGGGTCGGGGGTTGGGGATCGAGGGTCGGAGGTCAACGGTCAACGGTCAACGGTCGAAGGTCCACGCTGTCATTGCGAGTCGCCGAGCCGTCATTTCACCACCTGCGCATGCCGGGCAATCATGCGCCAGCGGCCCTCCTGCAGCTGCCAGACATTGGTGAAGCGGCGGCGGGTGACCTTGGCGTCGGGTGGATCGGTGACGATATCGTTGCCCATGACGATGACCACATCGCCATGCTGTATGATACGCTCGATCTCGACCGCAAGCGATGTATGCCGGATGCGGCCCGACTTGAGCAGCGCCAGCACGCCGGCCCGCTCATTCACCTGCTCGAGCGGGGAGTTGACCAGAAGGCCGTCGGCCCAGAGGCGATCGAGCGTTTCCACGTCGCCCGCAAGGAATGCGGAGCGCGACTGTTCCTCGAGCTCGCGGATTTCGGCGTCAGGAGGTTGCGAGGTCGAGGAGTCGAGGGGTCGAGAGGTCATTCGGGCTCGCAATTATCGCGGCATCCGCCGCAGGACGAAAGTGCCGAGAGTATCCGTGCCCGCCTGAGAGACAGCGGTTCCCCATTGGCCCATGATCGAATCGCCTGCCGCCCTGCCCCATGCCTCGAAATTGCTGTCGTTGCTGGTCCGACAGCGAGTTTGGCCGAGCAGGAGCGAATCGGAGATGAAACTGAGCCGGCTCAACCGCGCCGTGCCGTCGGGTCTGGGCTCCCAGGTAAAGCGCTGCTCATTGGCCGGCCGAGCGGCGCTGGAATCGCGCAGGCGGAGGGAGGTGAAGAGCACCGAGTAGTAGCCGTCGTAGATCGGAGTGACGTCGCCCGCCGTGGCACAGGAGGTGGTTGGCGCCAGCGTGAGCGTGCCGCATGCAGGTCTGGCGCTGTCGGCCCCTCGGAAGCATGCCACATACCGGCCCGCGAGTGCGGGCGGCGTCTGTGCATTCGAAGGGCTCGGCGCAAGCGCGAGAGCGCCGAAGAGCACGACCACCCAGCCGAATCGTGTTGCCGGTGCAGTAGTGTGCCGGATTGCCACTCATTCTCCTCCGTCGGGCGCGGTTGCCCCTCGCTTGAGCTGTCCGCCGTTGGACTTCAGTCCTCAGCCCTCTGTCTTCAGCCCCAGCACAAACCCCGTCACCCTATCCACCAGTCCTGCCGCCAGCGGCGTGTCAGGGCTGCGATAGCTCGGCATCTGGCTCGCCATGTCGGAGGGAGTCTGCTTGAGCACGTGGTTCATCCCCTCGAGCATCGCCACCTGGCAACGCGGGTTTGCCTGGTGCAGAAGCCCGGCTTCAGTGGAGTCGACCTGCAGGTCATGCGTGCCCTGGACGACGAGGCACGGGACTGCCAACTTCGCGATTTCGGCAGCGGCCGAATAGTTGAACCACGAGATCAGGTACGGCTGCACGCTCGGGCGGAAGAGCGCGGCCAGCATTGGCGGTGTGGAGTCTGTTGTCTCGCCGCGCGTCAGCCGTGCGAGAATGGTGTCGCTCTCGGTGAGCAGGTTGGGCGGCAGCTGCTTCGCGAGCTGGTCGTGGAGCACCTCGTTGGCCGGACGCGCCGGGCCTTCGAGTGAGATATACGCATCGGCTGGTTGCTTCTCGATAGCGAGCAGGCCAAGCAATGCGCCCTCACTGTGGCCCGCCACGATTACGCGCGAGAAACGTCGATCGGCCTTGAGCTTGCCGACCCACGCCGACGCATCGTCGGCAAAGTTCTCGAACCTGAGCTCCGCTTCCGGAATCATCGCTGACGCGCTGCCGCCGACACCGCGCTTGTCATACCGCAGCGTGGCGATCCCGCGCGTCGCGAGCGACTCGGCGAGCTGCCTCAGCGAGGCCGGGGTGAAGCCAGGCCCGTTGCCGTCACGATCGGTGGGCCCTGAGCCGGCGATGAGGAGCACGACCGGCATGGCGCTGTCGGAGTGTGGGATAAGCAGGGTACCCGCGAGATGGCCAGGCGCGCGCTCCAGCGTCACGGCCTCGGCGGCCGGGGCGGGTGCTGCCTGCGCGGACGTCATGCGGGCGCCACTTGCAAGCAGCAAGGCCGCGAGCGGGCACCAGAGGAGATGGCGAGGCATGTGGCGCGCTCGTGTTGAGACAAGGTTCGAGGGTCAGCCCATCATGCCACTGATGCCCTTGGTGAGGTCGCCAATATCGGCGCCCTTGCCGCTGAGTGCGGCTTCGAGCTGGCTTGCGATCGGGGCCGGCAGGCGATCCTTCATGAAGCCGAGCACGGTATCGACCGCGGTCCGCGCCTTGTCCGGCGCCAGGCCGGTTTTCTGGGCCACGATATTGATCAGTTCATCCATGAGATCGCTCCTTGAGAGAGAAACGGAGTATATACCGAAGTCAGAAGGAGGGCGACGGTGAACGGTCGACGGTCGACGGTCGACGCCTCTCACTCCAGCGGCTCCAGCTCGCTCACCTTCCTGGTCGATCCGGCATCGGCCACGTTGGGCGGCGGGGTCAGCGTGATCGATACCGGGTATCCCAGGCCGGGATCGTACGTCGCCTCGAACTCGAAGCCCTCATGGCCGTCGGAACGGGAGAGCGCTGCGATGGTATTGAACAGTGTGTCAATCGTGGGCCAGGCGGACAGCTTCTGTGCGGCGAGTGGCCCCTGGCCATCCGCAGGCTCCGCCGAGACGACCAGGCCGGACTCCACCTCGATGCGCACCAGCCGTCCGCCGTCGGCGCAGAAGCAGTCCTGCTGATAGTCGAATGTGTAGTTGGTGATTCCGCTCGAGTCCCAGCGGTGCCTGGCCTCATCCAGCGCCCGCTGGTCGGAGGGACCGAAGAAGCTGTCTCCGCAGGCGACGAGCAGCAGGACGGCAAGGAAGCGGATCATGTTTGCCTCCACCCCACCCTCTCCGCCACCATCCCGATATCCCGCACCGGCCGCACTTCGATGCAGCCGACGCTGGCCCAGGGGAAATTCTGGATCGCGATCCGGGTTGCCTCCTCCAGATCGGCGGCCTCGATGAGGTTGAATCCGCCCAGCACTTCCTTGGTCTCGGCGAACGGCCCATCGGTGGTGCGGAGCTTCCCGTCGCGCACCCGGATCGATCGTGCCGTGGGCGCGTCTTCCAGCATCTGCGACTCGATCAGCCGGCCATCCTGCTTCAGCGCGTCGGCATGCGAGAGACAGTCGCGCATCATGCCGTCAAACTGCCCCGCCGGCAGGCTGCTGAGCAGATCGTGGTCGATATAAACGAGAAGGATGTATTGCATGGGGTCGAGGGTTCCTTCGCTGCGCTCAGGACAAGCTACGGGTCGAGGAGTCGAGGGTTGAGAGGTCGAGCATCAATGGTCTACTGTCGACCGTTGACCGTCGACCTCCTCATCGCGCTGTCCACCTGCACCGAATCGCTGCGGGCGTCCCGTTCGTGACCCGCGATGGCGCGACGGGCGACGGCCATGGCTTCATCCAGGCGGCCCAGCTTGATGAGGCAGGCTACCATGCGCTGCCGAAGGTAGAATCGGCTGTCGTCAATCGCCAGACTGCGGCCATACAGCTCCACGGCCGCATCGCAGCGCCTGGTCGCCCGGTAATGATCGGCCAGCCGTGCAAGAAGCTGGGGATCGTTGGGGAAGATGGTCATGGCAGTGACCAGCTCCCGCTCGCCGCCGGCGAAGTCTTGCGACTGGAACAGTTGCACACCTCGGGCCCAGTGGGTCTTGTAACTATTGGGCGTTTCCAGCAACGACTGCTCGCGGAACGATCGCATGTCGTGCCAGACCGGCAGCCGGAGCGCCGTGCGCACCACGCCAGCCAGCAGTACCGCTCCGCCAGCGACGACGGCCGCGCGCCTTGCCGAGCTGCTCCAGCCACCAGCCCGTTCTGCTGCCCACGCAATCACCGCACCCAGTGCTAACACTACGCCGACGCTTGGCAGGTACAAGGTACGCTCCGCCAGCACCACGCCGCTCGGAATGATGACGTTACTCACCGGGAATATTGCCACCGCCGTCCAGAGCACGCCCAGCGTGAATACTGTCAGGCGATGCCGGAGCATCACGGCGAGCGCGGTGGTCCCGGCCAGCAGCGCCGCCCCGAGCAGTTGCGGCAGGCCAAATGTGCGCGCCAGATGAATCTCGCCCGGGAGATACTCGACCTTGAGGTGCAGAGGCCAGAGGAGCAGCCGGAACCACTCGGGGACGATGCCAAGCATGGTCATCAGCCGCTCGCCGGCATTCATGCCGTGAAACTCGAGCGCGGCGTGGTCACCCGCTGCACTACCGGACATCATCACGTGGACGATCCAGAACCCCGCGGCGACGATCAGGAGCAGAACCATCAGCCGTCGGACGTCGCGGTTCGCCGCCGCCGCCCGCACGCCAACCAGGACCGTCGCCTCAAGCGCCAGCAACAACCCTGGCAGGACGATGGCGTTTTCCTTGAAGCCGCAAGCGGTGAGATACAACACCGCGATCAGAATCGTGCGGCGACCACCCAGCATCCCCTCGCGCCGGAAGCGTACATAGCAGCCGACAGCAATCACCGTCAGCAGCGCGGCCCACAGCTCCGCCTGCCCCACGCCGGTGGCGATGACCTCGGCGTGGACCGGATGGACAGCAAACAGCGCCGCCGCCCACCATCCGCCGGTGCGACCAGGCAGCTGCTGGCCGAGCCTGAGGATGGCAAGCGCGACAGCGACATGAAGCAGGATGCTGACGAGATGAAAGAGCCACGCCGAGCCACCACCGGCCGCCCACTGCGCCGCCAGCGACAGTGACGTCAGCGGCCGGTAGAGGCCCGGCGGACTGGGTGGTCCCCAGTACGGTTGCGTGAAGAAGCGCCACGGCTGGCCAAGCGAATGGATCCGTGCGTCACGCACGATGACCGGGAGATCGTCGAACGCAAAGCCGTTGGTCACACTGATGAGCGACGCGGCCAGCGCCAGCACCGCAATGGCCGTAGGAGCCAGCCATGGGGCTCGAACGTCGAGGGGCGGCCTCGACTGAGACCGCCCCTCGACACTCGTCACGCCCACGGCGTCAGAAAGTCTGGCCGTCAACGTTGAATGTTGCGCTGAGCACCGGCGGCTCATCGTACACCTGCGCGCCGAGCTGGAGTCCGTTGATCAGCTGTCCTCCGGTTGACACCCTCAAGCCGTCCTGCAGCGCGAACGGGCCAGATATGTCGGTGATTTCCGTAAAGCTGGCCACGCCGCCGCTCGGGGACACGCTCTGGTCACCATTAAGCGTGGCACCAGTGGGGCCGACGAGTGACACGACGATGTCCTGCTCCGCGTCGGTCACGGTGATACCGTTGAAGTCAACGACCTTGACCTGGACTACGTTTTCAGGGAAGCCGCCAACCGATTCGCCCAGGAAATCCCCCGGAGTGATGGTCTCGCCGGCGGTCGCGGTGGGCTGGGTCTGGAACTCCAGCTGGTACACGTCAAACGTGCCTGACGTATCGGGCGCGGCGCCTGGCGCGGTAAAGATCAGCTGGTATTGTCCTGGCGCGCTGACGCTCAGGTCGTTGAACGTCGCGGTGGAGTTGGCGTCGGTCGGTTGCGTTGTCGTGCCGCTCAGTACTCCGCCGGTGCCGGCCACCTGGCGTAGACTGACGGTGACGTCGGTACCCTCGCCGATCGGAGTGGAATCCGCCGCCAGCAGGAGCACGTCCGGCGGGCAACCGTCATGGCACGTATCGAGACTGCCGCCCGGGAAGTAGTAGGCGTCCGACGGATCGTCCAGGATGTCCAGTACGTTGGACGTCGGTGGGCTGGCATTGCGATCCGTCACCCCGAACGGGCTCAGCGAAGACGCCAGGCCGCCCAGCCCGATCTTGCCAAAATACGCCGAAGCGTTCAGTTCGGCCGGGAGGAAGATGGCCTTTGCAGCCGAGCGGAGGTAACGCGCCGCGACGCGAGGCGCCGCCGAGGCAAAGCCGCGGAGCCCATGATCGAAGAGTGAGCCGATGACCGGCGGCGCGTAGCGCGCGCAGTCGAGGCCGAGCGAAGCGTACTGCGGATCAGTTGCGTCATTCAGCACTTCAAACCCGCCGGCGTTCGACCCTTCCGGCACGGCGAGGTGCGCAATGGCGGGATCGGTCACCGAATTGAGGATAGCGTCATCCAGGCAGAATCCCACGACCGCCTGGCCGTTGGCCAGGTAGTGCGTGCCGCCCAGGTTGGACGCGGTGATTTCGTAGAAGGGCGGATACACTGTATGTCCGCTGGCATCAAACGGATTGGGTGTATCGGGCCGCAGGTAAATGGTGATCGTGGTGGGCTCCGTGAATCCATTCGACGGGATCAGCACGGCGCCGTCCAGCACGCTGGTCTGCACCAGCAGCTGCTGGCCCGGCGTGAAGAAGCCGATGCCGTAATCGGGCCCGGACGTCGGTACCTCGGGCAGGGGCGGCGCCGGGAAGTCGGTGCCGAACCCGACACCCGCGTACATAACGTTCACCAGCTGGCCCACCAGCACCGCGGTCTCCGAGCTGGTGCCGCCGATGAGGTTCCCGCCGTTGAAGTCGCTGAGCACGGTGGTGACGAAGGTGACGACCTTGCCCTGCGGGTCGGCCACCTTGCACTTGGACCACTTCTCCGAAATGTCTTTTGCCTTGGCCAGCATGTCGCCACGCGGATCGTTGGCGTTCTTTCCGTGGCCCCCGGTGCCGGCCGGATAGAGCTGGGTGATCAGGGCGTTGGCCTGGTCCAGTGGGAAGGCCGTATCGGGACACGGGATTCCCTTGTCGAACGCTGGGCCATCACTGGGGCCCTGACGACTGGCATCACTGCAGGCAGCAAGGATCAGGCTGCCGAGGATGGCTGCGAAGGCAATGCGGCGGCGCATGGGGACGATCTCCGAACCAGGGGGATCTCGGAGCTGGCGGGCGACGACGTCGCCCGTCAGCCAGGAGCTGTGAAAAGCGGAAACTGAAATAAGATGCAAGGAGTGCACCATAATGCAACGTGGAGCACCAATCCATAAGCCCTTGTGGTGCAAAGCTTTGCGACAGCATCAATCCGTTGTTTCTGCGCCGCACGTGATGTGCGCACGCGCCAGGTGTGGCTAGCTGGCGGCGACCAGTGCCTTGAACTGGGGAGTGCTGCGCAGGTCGCGGAGCCACCAGCCGTTGTCGGACGCCAGCGCGGCGCGCTGGGTCGGGTTGGCGGCCAGCCACCCCTTCAGGGCATCGATGGCGGCTGTCGTGTCGTTCAGCATGGTGTGAACGAACGCGTTCATGATCAGCAGGTCCCTGGGCGCATCCACTTCCGCGTCGCCCTTGGCGCCGTCCGCCACGTGGCGGGCGCTGTCGGCCAGCCCAGCCCGGGCCAGCACCGCGGCGACGGCGGCTCGCGCCTTCAGTCGTTCGAACGGCCGGCGCGGCTCCGGTGCCATTTTCACCACGCTGTCCGCCAGGCGCCAGGCGAGCGGTACGTCAGGGTTCCTTGCCTTGGTGGTCATGATCCAGAGCTGACAACTGATAAAACGAAAATCGTCCGGAAAACGGCTCACCCCTTCGTCGCACCACCGCGCCGCGTCCACGAACTGCTCCAGGTCGTAGGACGTGTCGTACAGGCGGCTGAGGATCTGGTTGGCGTTGCTGAGGTACGCATCGGCCTCATAGGCGCGTTGCGCCGCAAGCTTGGTATCGGTTTCCCCGCCCGGCAGCTGGTAATACAGGTGGCTCAGGATATACCACGCGCCGGCCTGCGCCGGCCGGATGGTCGTGGCCGTCTCCAGGTCCGAGCGTGCCTGCGCCAGCGTCCGTGCCTTGGTGGCACTATCGGTCGCGAGCCCGAGCACATAGCCGAGATAGCGAAGCGTCCCGCGTGCCTCGAGGGCATCGGGGTTTCGAGGCTCCAATGCCAGCGCGCTATCGGCGAACGCGATGCCCTTGTCGATCCAGGGCTTGGCCGCGAGCGGATCCTGGCCCTGCAGGCGCGACTGCTGGTACGCCTGCGTCGCCCGGCCAATGAGCGGCTCCGCCCAGCGCGGGTCGGCCGCGTGCGCGGCAGCATAGAGTGAATCAGCGCTCGCGAACTCCGCCGTGGCTCTGGTAGCGCCGGCTTCATCGGTGAGGTCGGCGGCGGCCCGCTTCCGCAGCTCCTGCGCTCGCTGCACCAGCATCCACGCCTGCGCACTCGACGTACCGGCCCGCTGCTGCCGGAGCTCGATCTCCTGCCCCAGCCGCTTGCGGATCAGGAGGGCAACCTGGCCGGCCAGGGTGTCCTGGATGCTGAGGACGCTGCCAAGCGGCTCGTCGAAGCTCGCCTGCTGGAAGTCGGCACCGCTCGCGCCATCGATGAGACGGAGTGTCACGTGCAGCTGGTTGCCCTGTCGCTCGATGCCACCGCGCACCAGCGTGCCGACGTGGAGGACGCGCGCGATACTGTCCGCCGGGACCGTGCCGGCACGATAGGGCGCCACGCCGTTGGCCGAGATGACTTCCAGCGTGGGCACCTCGCCCAGCTGGCGAATCAGCCCTTCGGTGAGGCCATCGGCGAGATAGCCCAGGGAGTCGGCGGGATTGAAGTCCTGGAAATACAGCACGGCGATGTGATGCGGATCGAACTCGCCGGTGGCGCCGGCCACGGCGGCGGGCGGGCTGCGGAAATGGCGCCAGGCCCACGCGCCGCTCGCGAGCACGAGGGCAGCGATGACGGCACCCACAATCCAGCGACCGCGCCGCCTGGACGGCGTCGGGACCGGCGTGACACGCGTGGGCGTGCGACGCGGTGAACCGGGCGCCCGCCGGGCGGCCGTCCGGGTCATGGTCGCTTCCGCTTCCGACATCGCCAGGCTGTCGATGAATTCCTGCATGGATTGGAAACGGTCGGCCGGCGTCTTTTCCAGCGCGCGCATGACCGCGTCTTCCACTTCATCGGGCACCGATGGCCGCACCACCTGCAGGCTCGGCACCGTCTCCATCGAATGGCGCGCGATGATCGCCATGGCGTTGGGGCCGCTGAACGGCGGCTGCCCGATCAGCAGCTCGTAGAGCACGCATCCCAGGCTGTAGATGTCGCTGCGCGCATCCACGTGCGCGCTGCCCATCGACTGCTCGGGGCTCATGTAGTGCGGCGTCCCGATGGCCATCCCGGTCTGGGTCAGCTTCTCGCCACCAGCGTCGCTCACTGCCCGGGCAATCCCGAAGTCAGCCACCAGCGCGTGACCACCCATGAGCAGGATGTTCTCCGGCTTGATGTCACGGTGGACCACCCCGTGCTCGTGGGCGTACTGCAGCGCCTCGGCGGCCTCGCGGGTGATCTGGAGCGCGTCATGGAGCGGAAGCTGCTGTTCCTTGTCCAGCCGGTCGCGGAGCGACTCGCCCTGGATGAAGGGCATGACGTAGTAGAGGAGCCCGTCGTCCTCGCCCGAGTCGTAAAGGCCAAGGATGTTGGGATGCTGCAGCGTGGCGGCGACGCGGATCTCGCGCAGGAAACGATCGGCACCGATGGAGGCGGCCAGCTCAGGCTTCAGCACCTTGATCGCGACCTGGCGATCGTGCTTGACGTCGCGGGCCAGGTAGACCGTCGCCATGCCGCCTTCGCCTACCTGGCGTTCTACGGCGTAGCGGTCTCCCAGGGCGGACATCAGCCGGTCAACGGGAGCGGTCACGGAAGAGCCTCGAATGGTGCCTGGTGTGCGCGAAGATAGACCTGTAATGTGTGGATTTGACCCGGCAGGGGCAAGTTGGACGCGGGACGTGATCTTCGCGCAGCTCGCAGCTCGCAGCTCGCAGCTCTCAGCTCTCAGCTCCTACCCCACCAGCAGCCGTAGCCCCCATAACATCGCCCCGAGGGCAATGGGCAGCAGCGTGAGCCCCAGAGAGAAGACGAACCCGTACCGGAACAGCACCGGCTCAGCCGCCGCGGCGCGGGGCCCGAACCAGTTCCGGATCAGGAGGTCGGCTGGCGCGCCGAGGGTGTAGAAGAGGTTGGCGAGGACACCGTAGACCACGACCGCGGGCCACGGAATATCGAAGAACGGCAAGTGGGGCGGGAGCGCCGCCAGAAGCTGCAGGCTGGCCAGGGTCAGGAGCCCCGCCCCGCCCACGCAGACGTTGAAGAGCAGGCGGCGCCGCTCCCACCAGCGGAACACGTCCCACGGACTGCGTGGCGAATACAGCGGCATGAAGAAGTACTTCTCGACGGCGGTCATCCCATTCTCCGGCAAGGCGCGGAGACTAACTTTACACCGTAAAGTAGATGGCGCAAGGGGCTGGAGGGCTTGGGACGTGAGGCATGGGGCGTAAGGGGTCGCGAGTCACGAGTCTCGCGTCCTCCCGCGCCCCATGCCCCAAGCCTCATGCCCCGGGCGACCCTCGGCGCCTCGATCCCCTGGCCTTCTTCTCTGC
>DAIMFY010000033.1:0-5133 GCA_036724295.1 Gemmatimonadales bacterium
CCCCCACGTACCCAGACGGTATCGCCGGCCGGAATCGACTTGCTCCCGCCCAGCACGCTGTTCAGGTCCCATGGGCTGGCCTTGGTGCCATTCCCACCAGACGATCCCGAGGGTGCGACGTAGAAGCCCACCCGTTCGGTTGGCGCAGGGTCGGGATCGGGCGCGGAGATGGAACCGCCCGGCGGCAGCGTCTCGGCCTCGACGGCGATAACACTGCTCGCCGACTTGCCATCCACCGTGGCCGTGACAGTTGCCGACCCTGCCGCCACGGCCTTGACCAGGCCGCTGGTCGAGACGGTGGCCACGGAGGACCTGGACGTGGCCCAGCTGATGGTACGTCCGGTCAGCGCCTTGCCATCGGCGTCCTTCGCTGTGGCCACCAGCTGCTTCGAGTCGCCCACGGCCAGCGTCGCCTCGCTGTCGTTCATGGCCACGCTCGCCACTGGCACCACCGAGGGCGCAACCTCGGCACTCGCCGTGTCGGCCCGGCCCTCGCTGATCACGCTGATCGCCGCGGTGCCGGCGCCGACGCCAGTCAGCAGGCCGTTGGACGATACCGTGGCGACTTTGGCGTTCGAGGACGCCCAGGTCATGGTCCGGCCGCTCAGCGCGGTACCATCGGCGGCCTTGGTCGTCGCGCTGAGCTGCACGGTCTGGCCCGCCGTGACAGTGATGGGCGAGGGCGAAAGCACCACGCTTGCCACTGCGATCGCCGGCACCGGCTGGACCGTGAGCGCTGCCTCACCCGTCTTGCCACCGGTGCTCGCCTTGATCACCACGTCGCCGGCCTTCACGCCGGTTACCCGTCCTGAGGACGTGACCGTGGCAATGGCGCTATTGGAACTGGACCAGGAAACCTGCAGGCCGGTCAACGCGACGCCGTCCGCCGTCATCGGCTCCGCGGCCAGGCTCAGCTCCTGGCCCACGACGAGCTTGGCCGATGCTGGCGAAAGCGCAATGGAGTCGACTGGAGCCGCGACCGAAGTGATCGTCGCAGTCACCGTGTCGGCGAGGTTGTCGAAGGTGGCCGAAATGAGCGCGGTGCCCGCCTTCAACGCCCTCACGGTACCGGATGTCACCCGCGCGACCGTGGTGTCGGAACTCCGCCAGTCGACCGATCGAAGGGGCACTTCAGACCCTTGCCGGTTGCGGGCCGTAACGGAAAGCCGGCTGGTGTCGCCGGCCACGATCGAGAATTGGTCAGGCGCGATTTCGAGCGACGTGGCCGTGGTCTTCCAGCCGGATTTACCGGGCCGGTTCACGCCACGCCGAAGCGTCGCCTCCGGCGCGCCGTCGGGCGCCAGGGCGGTGGAATCGGAGCAGGCGTTCAGAGTGAGACAGAGTACGGCAATGACGGATCCGAGCACAATGGCCCTGGCCGTGGAAAGACGGAGCATGCTGCAACCTCATCTTTGTCCGGTGGGGCGGCTCGACTGGCATGGCACGCGTGGGCGTGCGGTAGCCTCGTAGCTTTGCGCCGCCGGCTTTCGCCGGGTTTGCCGTTTACCGCGGCCCTCAGATGAGGGTGCTCGCGACGATACTGCCTGAAGCGGTCAGGGGGGTCCGCTCCCGAACTGTTTCTAGAATTGCCGCTCGGACAGCACGACGCAAGGCCAGAAACAGCGGGCAGCGCTGACAGCGACGGTGAAAAATGCGGCATTTTGTGTGCCTTTCACCGTGCGGCCGGCAAGATTGCAGATTCTTGCACGACGCGCGGTGACCGGCGTCACTTTACCGAAGTCCCGATGGCATCTGAGGCCAGGCATGCGAGTGGCGGTCTTCACCAATCAGTTCCCAGGACGTCTCAATACATTTTTTGCACGCGACATGCGGGCCTTGCTGGAGTGCGGCATTGAGCTGGACATTTTCGCTTTTTACCCGCCCAACGAGCGGCTCTGGGACAACGTCCCCGAGCTGCTCGACGCCACCGTCCTGCCGCGCAATCGGGTGCACCTTGCTACCCCCGGTGCCGTCTTGCGGGGTGCCCTGCCCTGGCCCGGGCGCCGGACCATGCCGGTCTTGCGGGACTCGGCCCCGATCCTCGCCGCCGCCGCACGGTACGGTCCCAACGCGATCGCCAAGTCCGCCTACGCCAGCGCGTACGCCTCGGCAACCATTCGCCGGTTCGGCAGCCAGCCGTTCGATCATGTCCTGGCGTACTGGGGCAACCACGCGGCCTCGGTCGCCTATCTTTTCCACCGGAACACGCACCCGAACATCCCGTTCTCGATGTTCGTGCACGCGCGAATGGATCTCTATCACCAGCCGGCCTTTCTCGCGGAGAAGATGCTCTACGCCGACAACATCTTCCTGGTGTGCGAGTACAACAGGACCTACCTCGAGCAGCATTTCCCGGACGTCTACGGCCGGATCGCGCCGCGTGTGGCTGTGCACCATCTCGGATTGCCGCTGGAACAGATGCCGTTCCACTCTGCAGACCGCGCCGGCAATCGGATCGTCTCCGTGGGAAACCTCGAGCCGCTCAAGGGCCACGCCGGGTTGCTCCGGGCCGTGGCAGCATTGCGCCGGCGCGGCATCGACCTCTGTCTCGACCTGGTGGGTGGGGGCCCGCAGGACGCTGCCTTGTGGAAGCTCGCTGCGCAGCTTGAACTGGGCGACCACG
This sequence comes from Gemmatimonadales bacterium, assembly GCA_036724295.1. GTDB lineage: Bacteria > Gemmatimonadota > Gemmatimonadetes > Gemmatimonadales > GWC2-71-9 > CAMLHP01. Next base: position 2,624 of record DAIMFY010000033.1, read on the forward strand.
TGCAATTTCACGGATGGCGCACTCCGGACGAGGTGCTGGAGCTGATGCGGCGCGCTACGGCGCTGGTACATCCTTCTGTCGCTCCTGACGCGATGCCGACCGTCGTCAAGGAGGCCCTGGCCGTGGGAACTCCGGTCATCGCCTCAGACCTCGCCGGCATTCCGGAGATGCTCGACGGCGGGCGCTGCGGTGTGCTGGTTCCTCCCGGCGAGATCCCGGCCCTCGAGCAAGCCATCGCTGCCTTGCTGGCCGATCCGGTTCGACGCCAGGCGCTCGCAGCGGCCGGTCGCGCGCATATGGAAGCCGGCTTCGACATGTGGCGTAACGGACGGGCACTGGCGGAGCGTCTCCGCGCCACCGTCCGAGTAAAGCGGGAGTCTCGTGCAATCGCATCCTGAAGTGCTCCGGAGGCCCGCCCGGTCTCATCAACCTGCGCCGGCAGATGCCAGTGTAGGCGCGAAGCGAGCTGGTATCGCTGATGATCGCTCCATGCACCTGGCAATCCTTACCCAGTACTATCCGCCCGAGATCGGGGCGCCCCAGGCGCGCCTTTCGTCCCTGGCCGAAGCGCTGGTGCGGCGCGGGCATCGTGTGACTGTCGTGACCGCCATGCCCAATTACCCGGCGGGAGTGATCCAGAAGGGATACGGCGGTCTGTTCCGCCGCGAATACCGTAACGGGGTCCGGGTGCTTCGCACCTGGCTGGTTCCCTCGCGGCGGTCCGCCATGATTCCGCGCCTCACCTGCTATTTCTCGTTCGCGGCATCCTCAGCGTTGGTGAGTGCGGCGCTGCTGCCGCGGCCGGACTACCTCATGGTAGAGAGCCCGCCCCTCTTCCTCGGACCGACCGGGCTGCTGCTCGCCCGACTCAAGGGCGCACGACTCATCTTCAACGTGTCCGACCTCTGGCCCGAGTCCGCTGTCCGGCTCGGCGTAGTGCGGGACGGGAGTCTACCGCACCGCCTGAGCGCTGCGCTCGAGTCTCGATGCTATCGGGGAGCCTGGCTGGTGACTGGCCAGACCAGGGACATCGTGGACGACATCGGTACGCGCTTTCCCGCAACCAGCACCTATCACCTGCCCAACGGGGTTGACTGCAGGCGCTTTGGACCGGAGCATGGTGACCCCGCGACGCACCGGCTGGTACATTTCGAGGGGCGCTGTACTGCGCTCTACGCGGGTCTCCACGGTCTGGCCCAGGGCCTCGACCAGGTGCTCGATGCGGCCGCCGTCATCCCGCCCGAGGGCGGCATGGAATTCGTTCTCGTGGGAGACGGCCCACTGCGTGAATCGCTGATGCGTCGGGCGCGCGCCGAGGGCATCTCCCACGTGCACTTCCTGGAGTCACGGCCACACGCGGAGGTGCCCGGGCTGCTGGCAGCGGCCGACATCCTGATCGTGCCATTGCACGAGTCGCTGACGAACGCCGTGCCCTCAAAACTGTACGAAGCGCTTGCAAGCGGACGGCCTGTCGTTCTCATTGCCGGTGGAGATGCCGCCCGGATCGTTCGCGAAGCCGAAGCGGGGGTGGTCGTACCGCACAACGACCGGGCTGCGTTGGCCGCCGCGCTCCTCCGCCTGGCAGGGGACGCAGCACTTCGCGCCCGCCTGGGCGCCAATGGACGGCGGATCGCGACAGAACGATTTGACCGGTCGCACATCGCCGAGCGCTTCCTGGCGCTGCTGCAAGCCGGATTGACGCGCCGGGATCGAGCCCATGGCTGAGCACCTGCCTGTGGGTTTGCCGCGCCAGTCGCCGGGCCTCGAACCGCAGCCGACCGGTCCTGCCGCCGAGGTCGCCAACGATGCCGAACGGGTACGCACCGCCTATGGCCGGCGGCAAGCCGGACACCGGTATGACTGGGATCAGCCCGGCCAGTTGTTCATGATGCAGGAGCTGGAACGGCAGCTGCTGAGGCTGCTGCGCCGCCATCGCTGTCTGCCTCTCAGGGAGCGCCGCATCCTGGAGGTCGGCTGTGGGCACGGCCATTTCCTGCGCGAGTTGATGAAATGGGGTGCCGAGCCCGCCAACCTCGTCGGCCTCGAGCTGCTGGAGTCGCGCCTCAGGCAGGCACGGCACCGTTCCTCGGCCGCCGTCAGGCTGCTACAAGGCAATGCTGCCGCGATGGAGTTTCCGGATGGGGCATTCGACATCGTGCTGCAGATGACCATGTTTACATCGATTCTGTCTGACAGCGTGCGCCGCCAGGTGGCGACTGAAATGCTGCGGGTAGTTGCGCCGGGTGGCTGGATCGTCTGGTACGACTTCCGGGTCAACAATCCGCGAAACCCGGATGTGCGGGCAGTGCGCGCCGCGGAGATGCGCGAGCTTTTCCCCGGCGCCACGATCCACCTGGAAACTGCAACCCTGGCACCACCGCTGGCCCGAACGCTGGCGCCACGGGCCCGCTGGCTCTGCTCGCTGCTGGCCCGGGTTCCACTCCTGCGCACCCACTACCTCGGGTTCATTCGAGCGCCATCGCCGACCCGGCTTCGGCCAGGACGCGGCC
>DAIMFY010000033.1:5143-13009 GCA_036724295.1 Gemmatimonadales bacterium
ATTCGCCCGTTATCTCGGCGCACCCGGCGCACTCGCCCTCAACTCCTGCACCGCCGGACTGCATGTGGCCCTAGTCACGCTCGGAATCGGCCCTGGCGATGAGGTGATCACTTCGCCTCTGACCTTCGCCGCCAGCGCCAACGTGATTGAGCACGTCAGGGCGCGGCCGGTGTTCGCGGATGTGGACCCGGTGACCTTGCAGATGGATCCCGAACGGGTGGCGGCGGCTGTAACCCCGCGCACTCGCGCGATCATCATCGTGCACTTCGGCGGTCATCCGGCGAATCTCTCCGCGATCCGGGACATCGCCGCCCGGCATCGGCTGACCATCATCGAAGATGCCGCGCACGCCCTCCCGGCCCGGCACGGTGGCAAGCTGATCGGATCCGGCGACAATCCGGTCGCCTTCAGCTTCTACGCAACCAAGAACCTCACCACCGGTGAGGGCGGCATGCTGACGGCCGACCCCGACTTTCTGAAGCGGGCCCGGGTGATCAGCCTGCATGGCATGAGTCATGACGGCTGGAACCGGTACGCCGAAGGCGGCCACTGGTATTACGAGGTGAAGCTCCCCGGTTTCAAGTACAACATGACCGACATCCAGGCTGCGCTTGGACTGTGGCAGTTGCGCAAGCTTGAGCGGCACCAGCAGCGCCGTCGCGCCGTCGTGGCAGCATATCAGCAGGCGTTCGCCGACTGCGATGCGTTCGAATTGCCGGTCGAGCGGCCTGGGGTTGAACACGCCTGGCACTTGTACGTGCTTCGCCTCCAGCCCGGCATCCTCACCATTGGACGGGATCAGTTCATCGCGGAGCTCACCAGGCGGCGAATCGGCACGTCGGTGCACTTCATTCCGCTGCACCTTCACCCGTTCTACCGGGACACGTACGGCTACGCTCCTGACGCGTACCCGGTTGCCTATGCCAACTACCGGCGAATGCTCAGCCTGCCGCTGCACCCCGGGCTGACGGACGCTGATGTCGCCGACGTGACGGAAGCGGCCCTCGACATTGCGCAGGCACACCGGCGATGACGGCATCAAAGCGCGCGCTCGACCTGCTCGGAGCGGGGCTGGGACTCCTGGTGCTGGCACCGGTGTTCGGAATCATCGCGTTGGCCATCTCGCTCGACGACGGCGGCCCGGTGTTTTTTCGCCAGCCTCGGGTCGGTGAGCGGGGAGTTCCATTCCGGCTCTGGAAGTTTCGCACCATGCGCCCTGCACCCGGGGCGGCAATCACCATAGGTGCGGACAGCCGGATTACGCGCGTGGGGCGGCGGCTCCGCCGCTACCGTCTGGACGAGCTGCCGCAGTTGCTGAATGTCCTGGCCGGCTCGATGAGCCTGGTGGGCCCACGGCCGGAAGTACCCGAGTTCGTGGCCGACTACGCGCCCGCCTACCGGGAGCTGCTGCGTTATCGTCCGGGCATCACCGATCCGGCCTCCGTGCAATTTCGTGACGAGGCCACCATCCTGGGCGGCATGGCTGATCCCGTGAACGGGTACCGCACCCAGATTCTGCCTCTCAAGCTTGCGACTAGCCTGAACTACGCGCGCCGCGCCACGACGCGGAGCGATATTGGGGTCCTGGTGGCCACCGCCGTGGCCATCCTCGCCGATGGCACCGGACATGCGGCGGCGGTCCCGTTGGCTGTCCTTCACGATTCATCCGAGGTGCGTCCAGATGCTCCCGTTCGCTGACCCAGCCCGCAGACTCGCGGTGTGGACGGTCCTGTTCGTCATCCTGGCGGGAGGTACAGTCCCGGCATCGGCCCAGGACTCGACCACCGCGGGAGTTGCCGCGGCGGTCCAGAGTCTCAGGCCGGGGGACGTCGTGCGCATTACGGTGTGGCGCCAGCCGGAACTGAGTGGCGAGTTCCGCATCACGGCTGACGGCACGATCGGGCACCCCCTCTATCAATCGGTTGACGTAAAAAACGTGACGCTCGCTGAGGCGACGAACCGGATCCGGAAGTATCTCACCCAGCTGACCAACGATCCGCAGGTGGTGATTGAACCACTCCTGAGCGTGGCGGTCGGGGGCGAAGTACGCCAGCCAGGGCTGTACACCCTGCCGCTCGGGACCACCCTGTCACAGGCAGTGGCTCAAGCTGGCGGCGGAAGCGACGAGAGTGTCCTGAAGCGAGTGCGACTCATTCGCGGTGCGCGGCAGGTGATCATTGACCTTACCGACACCAAGGAGAACCGGGGAGCCATGCCGGTCCGCTCTGGAGACCAGATCTTCCTGGAACGCCGCGGCAATACCTTCCGCGATATCATCGGCCCGGTCGCCAGCATCCTCGGCGCGGCCGCAGCCATCATCTCGGTCAGCCGGCGGTGAGACGGCTCCCCTCGCCGGCGGCCGGGTTCCCCGATCCGGGCCGTGGGGCCATCCGGCGATTCGATGATGGGGACGGTGATGACGCCCTGGCACCCTTGGACGTTCGGCGGTTCCTGGGCATCCTGCGGCGACATGCACGCGTGGTGCTTCTGATCGCGTTGCTCACGACGGCGGCCGCGGCGGCCTACGCATTTCTCCGGCAGCCGATATACAGCTCGAACGCCGTCATCAGAGTTCGCGACACGCGGGGCGCGCTCACCGCGGGGCTGACCGACATGAACAACGGGGGCGTGACCGGCACCGAGGTCAACCCGCTGCTCTCCCTGATCGAAGTGCTTTCGAGCAGGACAGTCGCCGGTGCGGTCGTGGATAGCCTGCCGGTACTTCGGCTGGCAGCCGAACGGATCCCGCTTGCGATGCTGCGGGATATTGAAATCGGGCCAGATCTCGGCGCTGATTCGCTCGCGCTGGAATTGCGACCTGACGGCGTTGTTGTCGCCGGAAGCACTGATGCTGCGCCGGTTCCGTACGGAATGCCGGTGGGTCACGAGGGGCTTCGTGTAACCCTCGACTCAGCCCCGTTCTTCGGCAGCGCCACGATCCACCTCATTCCTCGCGACGCTGCCGTGAACTCGGTTGTCGGCCGCCTCGAGGTGACGGCCCGACCCAACACCGACATCATCGATGTTCGATATCTCGCTGCGGATCCGAAGCTGGCGCAGGATGTTGCCAATCGCCTGGTGGTGCTGTTCCGGGGCGCCAACGCCGAGGACGCACAGCGGGAATCGCATGCGCGACGGGTGTTCCTCGAGGGCCAGCTGCGGGACGCGGACAGCGCACTGGCCGTGGCTCGCGAGGCCCTGGCGGCGTTCCGGGCGCGCCAGCGGGCCTTCAGCGCCAAGGATCGCTTTGCGGCCAGGCAGGCAACGGTCAGCCAATTGGCCACTCGCCGGGCGGAGCTCGCAACGCAGCGGCAGTTATACGAGCAGGTCCTGCAACGGATGAAGGATCCGACGGTGCCGAGCGGTGAAGCCATCCTCTCGCTGCTGTCGTCACCAGATGTAGAGCAGAATCCGGCAATCAGCCAGTTGAGCGAGCAGCTCGCGCGTTACCAGACCCAGAAGGATTCGCTCACGGTCGGTCCCTATGGCAGCGCCGCAACCAACCCCGATGTCAAGCGGCTCACTTCGCTCATTGCGACAACGCAGGACCGGCTGGGCGCGGCCGTTGCCGGCGCCATTGCCTTGCTCAGTGATCGCATTGGCGAGCTGGACCGGCAGGGTGCTGGTCCGGCACCGTCCTACCGACAGCTCTCGACGAACGAGAGCGACGAGGCATCGCTGCTTGAAACCGTGGAGGCAGACCGGCGACGGGGCGATCAGCTGCGGGATGAATACCAGAACGCCCGGCTTGCGGAAGCCGTGCAAGTGGGGCAGGTGGAGATTGTGGATCCGGCCGGCGCTGCCGTTCCCACGGGGCTGTCTCCTCGCCTGATTCTCATCCTTGGAGTGCTCGTCGGGCTCATCGGCGGCTGCGGCCTGGCGTTCCTCCTCGAGTTGCTGAAGCCCACGATCTGGCGACAGCAGGATCTCGCCGGTGTCCTGGAGTCCGAGACTCCCATCGTGATTCCTCGCTTTCGCGCCGGGCGCCGGCTGCTCCGTGCGCCCCGGCCAGCTGGCCCCCGCATGCTCACGATGCTCGGGGAGCCCCGCGGAGGCGGCGCCGAGGCTCTTCGGGCTGTGCGCACGAAGCTGATCTTCTCCGAGGAGTACTCGAAGCTCAAGACGCTGCTGGTCACCAGCACCGTCGAGGGTGAGGGTAAGAGCACGATGGCAGCGAACCTCGCCGTCGCCTTTGCCCAGCAGGGTGTCCGGGTGCTCCTGGTGGACTCGGACATGCGTCGCGCCAATCTGCACCAAATTTTTGGACTGAAGCGCTCGCCAGGCCTCTCGGCGCTGCTGGAAGGACAGGCCGGAATCACGGACGTCGTCCAGCCGACGCAGATCTCCAATCTGTCCCTGATCGCAGCGGGGGCGGTCCCCATCAATCCGGCGGAGCTGCTGGGAGGCGCCGGCGTGCAGGATCTCCTCGCCAAGCTGGCGGCCGACTTTGACCTTGTACTGCTTGATTCTCCCCCGTTGCTCGCGGTGGCGGATGCATCGATCCTCGGCGCCTTGACCGACGGCGTCCTGATGGTGGTGCGCGCCGGGCGGGCCGAACGTGAAGCCATTTCCACCGCGCGCGATCTGCTCGAGGATGTCGGTGCTACGATGGTGGCTGCAGTGCTGAACGATCCTGACGGCGAAGTGGCCCGGTCAGGAGGCGCGTACTACTTCTACGGATATGACAATGTCTCGCGCTGAACTGCCCCCCTGCCCGCCCATATGTCCTGCGTGATGACCCTGGCTTCCCCCTGGGCGGACCCTGCCGCACTGCCCCCGCCGGAGGCAACCTATATCGTTGCCGAGATCGGGAAGGGCTTCATCCAGACCGAGGACGAGCGTCCACCGGAGGAGCATCTGGCCAACGCTATCGCCCTCGTGGATGCAGCGGCAGAGGCCGGCGCTGACGCGGTAAAGTTCCAGACCCACGAGGTTTCCGACGAGCAGGCCCCGCTTGCCATTTCCTCTCCCCACTTTCAGGGAGCCGACCGCTACGAGTGGGTGAGCCGGAACACGCGAGCCACGCCGGTCGAGGGGTTCTGGGTTCCGCTGTTTGCGCACTGCCAGCGCCGGGGAATCACCGGGTTCACTACGCCGATGAGCCGGGGCGCCGCGCGCAAGGTGGCGTCACTTGAGCTGCCCTTCTGGAAAGTCGGATCCGGCGACCTGCTGGACTTCGTACTGCTGGATTACCTCGCGGCCACGGGCAAGCCGGTGATCCTTTCGTCCGGCATGGCGAGCTGGGCGGAGGTAGACGAGGCCGTGTTGTTCCTGTCGGCTCGCGGTATCGCCGTCGCCCTGCTCTATTGTGTCAGCCAGTACCCGGCCCCCGCCGAATACTTCAACCTTGCCACCATCGAGCGGTTTCGGGAACGGTATCCTCGTGCGCCGATCGGCTTTTCTGATCATTCCATTGGCCACGAGATTGCCCTCGCCGCGATCGCCGCCGGTGCCCGTATCCTGGAGAAGCATGTCTCGTTCTCGCGAACGCTGTGGGGATCGGACCACAAGGTCTCCATGACCCCCGGCGAGCTGGCTGAGATGGTGCGGGCGGTGCGCGGAGGCGCCGCACGCACGCTCAGCCCGGCACCATGGTACGGGCATCCGGACCGCGAGCTCGACGGCGCCACCAACGAGTTCCGTCCCTACTTTCACAAGACGCTTGTCGCCGCCGCCGACCTGGCCGCCGGCACCACGCTGACCCGCGACTCGGTATATGCCTTGCGGCCACGGCTACACCTGCCTGGCCTGCCCGCGAACTGCTTCCCCGAAGTGCTCGGCAGGACTCTTGACCGCGACGTACGCGCGCTTGAGCCGCTGCCGGAGACAGTCCTGCGCTGACATGCCTCGCACGCCTCGTCGCATCTGCTTCGTTATCACCAGCTTTGTGCACTACAGCCGCAATCTGCTCGTGCTCCGGGAGTTGCAGAAGCGGAAGGACGTGCAACTGTCCATTCTGGTCGGCGGGTCGGCGCTGATCAGCAAGTACACGTCGTCCTTCGGGTCCACCCTGGAATTACTGGCGCGCGACGGATTCGAGAACATTCATGCGGCGCACTTTACGCTGGAGGGCGACGGGCGAGCCGCGAAGAGCAAATCCGCGGGCCTCGGTGTCATCGAGTGCACCAGCGCCTTCGCCTCACTTGAGCCCGACCTGGTCATGGTTCGGGGCGACCGGTTCGAGGTGCTCGCTGCCGTGGTTGCCGCTGCATACATGAACATCCCCATCGCGCATATCGAAGCCGGTGACACCAGCGGCACGATCGATGAGAGCGTGCGCCATGCCATCACCAAACTCTCCCAACTGCACTTTGCCACACATGCGGACGCCGCTCGGCGCGTCCGCGCCATGGGCGAGAATCCCGCCTACGTATTCGACGTGGGGAGTCCCGACGCCGAGATAGCAGCAGTGCTGCGCAAGGCGCGTCCTGGCGGCTTCGACATCAATGCGACGGGCAGCGGTGCGACGCTGGACCTTGGCAACCCTTATGTCCTGGTCCGCTTTCATCCGGTGTGGGGAGAAGCCCCAGGAGACATGGCGTCGCAGACCAAGCTCCTGCTCGAGGCCGTCCGGAACACCGGGCTCCAGGCCGTCTGGTTCTGGCCCAACGATGACACCGGCGCCGAGGCGATTTCGCACACGCTGCGGGCGTTCAACGACCAGACACCAGGGCACCGCATCCGGTTCATGAGGGACCTGCCACCCGCGATGTTCATCTCCCTGCTGGCACACGCGCGTTGCCTTGTGGGCAATTCGTCCGCCGGGGTCAAGGAGTGCTCGGTGCTCGGGATTCCGGTCGTGGACGTCGGCTCCCGCCAGGGGGCACGCAAGCGCGCCGGCAATGTGATGATCGTCGCCCCCGAGCGCCGGGCGCTTCAGGCCGCGATCGCCAGGCAATCGCAGGCTCCGCGCTTCCCACGAAGCAGTCTCTACACTCGCGCTGGAACGGCGCGGAGAATCGCGCGCATCGCAGCGACGACGCGGCTGTATACCCAGAAGACCTTTCATGACTAGCGGCGGGACGCTCGCCGTCGTCACGGCGCGCGGTGGGTCCAGGGGTGTCCCGGGCAAGAACATCCGGCCACTTGGTGGCCGACCGCTGATCGAGTTCACGCTCCTCGCCGCCGCCCGGAGCGCGCGCATCTCCGAGACCATTGTATCAACGGACAGTGTCGCGATCGCGAACGCGGCCCGGCACGCCGGTGGTATCGTGCCGTTCCTGCGGCCGGTGGAACTTGCCCAGGATGACACCAGTCACCTGGCGGTCGTCCAGCACGCCCTGCGCCAGATGGAGGAGCTGAGGGCGCGCCGCTATGAGCTGGTCGTCACACTGCAACCCACATCGCCCTTCCGTCTGCCGGAAGACATTGACCGGACGGTTGACGCGCTTCTGGAAACTGGCGCCGACAGCGCCGTGTCAGTGTGTGAGGTCGCGCCCTCAGCGCATCCGATCAAGGCCAAGCGGCTGGACGGCCGCCTGCTCGAGCCGTACTGCCTGCCCGAGCCGGAGGGGCTGCGGCGCCAGGAGTTGCCGCTGGCCTACAGACGCAGCGGCGCCGTCTACGTCTCACGGCGCGAGGTACTGCTGCAGCAGAATCGATTCTACGGTGATCGGGTGGCGGCGCACGTCGTATCGGCCGATCGGTCGCTGGACATTGACAGCCCGCTTGACTGGGCCGTGGCGGAGCTGATGCTGGAAGGCCTCCGGCGCGACGGCTTTCCGTTCTGAAGGCCTTGCCCTCCGCGCCGCTGGCCGCGGCCGCTAGTCCCCCACCACCACAGGCCCGACGACTCGTCAGCCCTCCAACTGTGTCGCGACTGTGAGCGTCATCGGGCCTGACCGATCCGGCGTGATCAGGAAGTCC
>DAIMFY010000034.1:0-12593 GCA_036724295.1 Gemmatimonadales bacterium
CGAGAGAGCGGACGGCTCGCCCTGGCTTCGAGACTTCCGCGGAAGTAGGCGCCCAGCTGGCTGCCGGTGCCTTCCGGTGCGCCGATGCCGGGGTGCTGGTAGGCGCCGCCGCCGGCGACGCTGGTGCGAAGCGCCAGTGACCACTGTCCGCTGCGCGTCGTGACTCCGGCGTGCGCTTCGAGTTCGGCCGAACCGCCGTCACTGTACGCGCCGGGCTCGAGATACGCCGGATCGGTCACGCCTACCCATTGCGCCTGCAGCCCGATGGTGTGGGTGGTCCGGCTCTGCAGGGAACGGTTGAGGTTCCAGTCGGCGCCGATTCGCGCGGCGCCGCGTCCCTCGACGTGCATCCCTTCGGCCAGGAGGGAGAGGCCGGGCGCGCGGAGCCACGTCGGGTTTCGCACCCGTACCGCGACGTCGGGGTCGGTCTGGTCGAGGTTGTCCTCGTTGGCCCAGCCGGTGCCCATCGAATACTGCGTCTCGTTCTGCATGAAGCGGCCGAGATAATTGCTGCGTTCACGCAGGCCAAGGGTGATGCCGCCGGTCGAGTTATACCAGATCGTGGGCGCAAAGCTCATCGCCAGCTGGTCGCGATAGACCGGTTGCGAGAAGAACTTGTCCACGCCCAGCTTCACCGGACCCGACCCCGCGATGAGCGACTTCAGGGTCACGCCGTAGTGCCGCTCGTTGTTGAGCATGTTCCAGTCGTGGGTCCGCACCCGCGGGTCCAGGCGGATGGCCGACGGCTTTGCAGCCGTGGCAACCTCCGCCCACTCCCTGGCGGCCAGGCCGTCCACTCGCGTAACGGCGGTGTCGCTCCCGGCGATCACGGCAACTTCCACCGGCAGGCGGCCATCGGCGTGACGCACCACCTCGACGCGGGTGCGCCACGAGCCGTCCGGCTGGCGGTCGCGCTTCACCCGGCCGATCCCGTAATCGTAGAGTGGCGTCCCGTGCAGCCACTGCCCGAAGAAGGTGGAGAGGTCCATCCCCGAGACCTCCTCGGCCACATCGCGAAACGCGGCCTCGTCCACGTGCTTCAGCTGCCAGCGCTGGTAGAAAGTGCGAAGGATTTCGCGCATCGTGTCGTCGCCCACGATGTAGCGCAGGAACTGGTAGAACATTTCCCCGCGGGTGTAGATCGCGATGTTGTAGCTGGTGAAGTCGCGATACTTGTCGCTCACCAGGCTGGCCGGTTCGCTCATCCCGTCCAGATCGAGATTGAGGACGAACTGGTCCGTCCCCGGCCACTGATCCTGCCCCGACTGCACCTCGGCGAACCACGACGACTGGAAGCTGGTGAAGCCCTCGTCCAGGAATCCTTCGCGCCACTCGTTGTTGGCCAGGATTCCCATGGTGTAGTTGTGGCCCAGCTCATGAACGATGAGCCCCTGCCCCGCCGACCCGTTGTGGATCATCATGGGGAACTCGGTGCCGCCGCCCTCGATCCGGTGCACGTTGGTGATCTGGGGCCAGTCGAACTTGCCATAGAGCGAATCGAGCCAGCCAAGCGCAATCTCGGTGCGCTTGACCGCCACCCCGTTGCCCCAGCTCTTCTCGTCGCCCGGCTGGTAGAGCACGTGCACCGCCACGTCCTTGTACCGGCCGCCTTCATAGCGGTAGTCCGGCGCCATGGACATGGCAAAGTGATGCACGTCGTCAGCGTACCAGACCAGGTGCTTCCGGCCGTTTTCCGTCGGAGCGCAGGCATCCGCCAGGGCGGCGGTCGCACTGCCGTAGAAGTCGCGCTGGTACTCCACCGGCGAATCCTTCAGCTGGTTGGCGCGCTGCCACCCGGGGTCGCCGCAGACGGGAACACCCGTGGCACCCACCACCTGGTCTTCCGGCACATCCAGCCGCACCGTAAAGGAGCCGAATTCGCCGTAGAACTCGCCCGCGGGATAGAGCGGGTGTTCTTCCCAGCCGTAGCGATCATAGACCACCACCTTGGGGTACCACTGGGCAAAATCGAAATGCCGCCCTCGCCGTCCCTGCCGGCGTGGCACCGTGGAGGGCCGGGCGTCCCAGTCCATGCTGATGTCCATCGAGGCGCCGGGCGCGAGGGGCTCGGGCAGCATGAAGCGCACGATGGTGCTGTCGGGCGCAAAGGGGTAGATGGCCGCGACCGGCTGGCCCATGATGCGCACCTTGCGCACGTGGTTGAAGCCGTAATCGGGATCCTTCAGGTCGTTGAACCGGCGCCGGCCTTCCACCGAATCCGCATCGGACCAGCGCGACCCGGGGCGGAAGGCGTTGAGATGCAGGTGCAGGGCAAACGACGTCAACGTGTCGGGAGAGTTGTTGGTGTAGCGGATCTGCTCCGTGCCGCCGAGCACGCCCGTGGGCTCATCGAGCCGGGCCGTGATGTCGTAGGCCACATGCTGCTGCCAGTAGGGATACCGGGGGCCGGCCTGGACCGGCTGCTGGACGAGGGCGGCGAGGAGGAGTGGGAACATTAGGGGCTAGGGATTAGGGATTAGGGATTAGGGCTTCGAGGTCACGGCGGACGAAAGATAACCCGCAAACGCAGAAGGACCCCGCCACGCAGCGGAGTCCTCCCGGTCAAACCCTGATCCCTAACCCCTGATCCCTAGCCCCTACCCCCTACCCCACAAGCTGCCTTCTCAGCCGCGTCATCCGCCGGCGCACCGAGCCATCGTACACTCGCTCGCCCACGCGGACGATGGTACCGCCGAGGATGTCGGGGTCCACCGAGAATTCGGCGACCACATCCTTGCCGAGCGCCCTGGCCAGCGCGGCGCGGATCTCTTCCCGCATCTGCTCGTCCGGTTCTCGCGCCACCACCACGCCCGCCCGCACCCGGTTGAGCTTCACGTCGAGTTCGGCCTGGTAGGCATCGGCGATCTCGCCGAAGAGCCCCTGGCGTCCCCGGCGTACCACTGCCTGCAGGAAGAGCACAAACTCACGCGGGGCATCGGGCAACGCCCGCGCCAGCAGGTCCGCCTTGGCGGACTTGGGAATCCGTGGCGAGACCAGCACCGCCTCGGCCTCGGGCGATCCACCCACCGCGTCCGCCACGGCGCGAATCAGCTCGGCGAATTCCGCCGTGCGGCCACTGTGCTCCCCCAGCGTGAACAACGCCTCGGCGTAGTTCCGCGCAACGCCCGGCGCCCTCAATGCTGGGGCTCCAGCGTCGTGAGGTAATCACTCACCAGCTGGCGGTCGGCATCGCTGTCGAGCCGCTGGCGAATGAGCCGGCTCGCCGCCGCAAGTGAAAGATCCACCGCTTCGCGGCGAAGCTCCATCACGGCGCGCTCCCGCTCGTCCGCCAGCTCGCGCCGGGCGCGGGCCACCAGTTCGTCCTGCTCCTCGCGGGCCTTCTCCATTGCCAGTGCGCGCTCCTTCTCGGCCGCGCCCTGCGCCTCGTTGATCAGCTGGTGCGCCTGGGCCCGCGCATCGGCCAGGAGCTTCTTCTGTTCCTCCAGCACCCTGGCTGATTCCTCACGATTCCGCGCGGCCTCGGCGATCTGGTTCTCGAGCGCCTTCTCCCGCGCCTCCACGGCGCCGAGAATCTGGGGCCACGCGAACTTCCAGAGCACCGCCACCAGCAGCGCAAAGATCACGATGGTCCAGAACATCAGCCCACCCTCGACCGTGAGCGGACCGGCCACGGGGGCTTCCTGGGCGGTCAGCGGTGCGGCAACGAGGGCCAGGGGCACGGCAGCAAACACCGTCTTCATACACGCATCTCCGGGCGAGTCGTAAGTCATAGGTCATAAGTCGTAATCCTGCGACCTATGACCTATGACCTATGACGTATGACTAGAACGTAACTTTTCCCTGGATCAGGAACGCAATAACCGCGACGAAGAGCGCCACACCTTCGACCAGCGCGGCGGCGATCAGCATCGCCGTCTGGATGCGCGCGCTGTTCTCGGGCTGGCGCGCCATGCCTTCGACCGCCTTGCCGCCCGCGAACCCGATGCCGATGCCGGCACCGACCACCGCGAGGCCGCCGGCCAAGCCGGCGCCGATCAGGCCGTAGCCCTTGCCCGCTGCCGCCGAGACGGCGGCGACCGCCGGCTCCTGAAGCATTGCGAGAATGTCTACCATGTTCTGACTCCACTCACCTTGGAGATCGCTGGTTGTTTGCACCCGCCGCTCGGCGCGCCGACTCTCCGGATCGGCAGCTTCGCGGTGACCCGCCAACGCCCCGAAGGGCAGCGGGTATCGGCCACCGGACGGTGGCGTACTGTACCGGAACTCCGCGAGCGCTCGGGATCCGGTGAAACCCAGCCTGTACGGGCACGGCATGCCGTGCCCGTACAGCCTCCGGGCTGCTCCCTCCTAGTGCGCCTCCTGCATCAGCCCGATGAACACCGCGGTCAGCAGTGCGAATACATAGGCCTGCAGGAACGCCACGAACACTTCGAGGAGCATGATCCCCGTCGCCATCAGCGAGGAGGCGATGCCCACCGAGAAACTCTTGAAGATGAACGTGAGCCCGATCAGGGCGAGCACCAGCACGTGGCCCGCTGTCATGTTGGCAAAGAGCCGGACCGCGAGCGCGAACGGCTTGGCCAGCTTGCCGATGATCTCGATCACGGTGAAGATGACCAGCATGATGGGCTTGAGGATCATTCCGCCCACGCCACCGGGGAGCCCGTGCGGGAGGAAGAAGATGGTCCCCATGTAGCCCTTGAAGCCCAGCGCCTTCATGCCGGAAATCTCGATCACCAGGAACGCCACCAGCGCGAGCCCGGCCGTCACCGAGATGTTGCCGGTGGGCGTGGCGCCCCACGGCAGGATGCCCAGCAGGTTCATCACCAGGATGAAGAAGAAGAGCGTCAGGATATAGGGCGCGAAGGCCGCGGAGTGGGGTCCGGCATTCGGGAGCACCACATCCTGCCGTACCCAGAGTGCCGTCGCCTCCATGGCGCTGGCAAAACCCTTGGGCGGCTTGCCCGAGCGCTGGGCCTTCTGCACCGCGCGCCCGCTCAGGATGAACGTGAGCGCCACGATGATGGCGGCGAACAGCATGAAGACGGTGTGCTTGGTGGGGCTCAGGTCGATGGCGTACTTGCCGACCTGAATCGGCTGCCAGTGCGGCAGGTGCCAGACGATGCCGAACGGCAGCTCGATTTCGTCCGAGTTGCCGATGTGGTGCAGGATGTCGATCTCGGCGGCCTTGCCCCGCTCCGCGGCGTGCTCGCCCGCCGTCTCGTGTTCCTGGGCAGCGAGTGGCGCGGCCTGCGTAACACCTGCCAGGCCAAGCACAAGAATGAGGGACAACCAGCGCGCGAATCGCATCATAGCCGTCAGGTGCGAGGAAGAGCCGCCAGCGCCACGACGCCCTCCACCAGGAGCAGCGCCGCGAGCAAGCCAGCCAGTGTAACCAGCAGCGGTGTCGCCGAGAGCCCGAAGGCCGGCCCGACCAGCACCGCCATGAGTCCGATCAGGATGAGCCGGGCAAGGAGTCCGAGCCCCCAGACCGCCAGGAACCGCTGGGTGCCCACGGAACGGACCACCCACCACCCCAAGGGGCCTTGCACCAGGATGGACGCCAGCACGGCGACCCAGACCGCCGGATGCTCCCGCTCAGGAACGAGTCGGAGCGCCAGCAGGGCACCTCCCAGCGCCACCACCAGCACGAGCAGCGGGTACAGAAACCTGGGCCTCATCAATCCTGTCCGCCCCGTCCGCCCTGTCCGCCCTGCCCCAACTGTCGAATGAGCGACCACATCGTGGCCCCAAACCCCAGGAACGCGCCAACGATGGTCAGGATCTCTCCGGTGCCGAACTTCCGGTCGGCCCATTGCCCCGCAAAAAGCCCCAGCAGGGTCATGACGACCAGTTGGACGCCGAGGCCCGCAAAGCGCATCGGCGAGGGGCCGTCACCACCCGAGGGGGCCTCAGTCACGGCGGCAAAATTAGGCGCTTGTGAAATTTTTCGCAAGGATTTTCACAAGGCGAGCAGGTGGGCATGGCGAACGGGGCGAGCAGGTCTGAAGGACGCTGGCATTTCCGTTATCCGCTGCCTCCGCCCATCTTCCGGCACGCGGGCGAAACCTCAGTGGCACTTGCCCGTCTGGTGTCTGGGAACCAGGTCCTGGACGTCATTGCGAAGGCGCGAAGCGCCTGAAGCAATCGAGTAGCTTTCGCTCCGATCACTACGACCCGATTGCTTCGCCCTGCCGGCCTCTCGACGGCGTCCAGGCGAGCCGCCGAGCCGCCGAGCCCGTCACCCCCGCGAAAGCGGGGCGAGCCGTCTAACCGTCTAACCGTCTTCCAAATGACCTTAGCTCCAACCGCCATCCCCGACGACGTCCAGCAGCTTCAGCACCTGACCGCGGCAGTCGTTGACCTCCGCCGTCAGGTGGCCCGCCGCATCGTGGGGCAGACCGAGATCGTGGACGGCATCCTGACGGCCATCCTGGCCGGCGGGCATGCGCTCCTGATCGGCGTGCCCGGCCTCGCCAAGACCCTCATGGTGCAGAGCGTGGCGGAAGCGCTCCGGCTCTCGTTCAACCGGGTGCAGTTCACCCCTGATCTCATGCCGAGCGACATCACGGGGACGGAAATTATTGAAGAGGACCTCACCACGGGAAAGCGCGCCTTCCGCTTTGTGCACGGGCCGGTGTTTGCCAACGTGCTGCTGGCCGACGAGATCAACCGGACCCCGCCCAAGACCCAGGCGGCGCTGCTGCAGGCCATGCAGGAACATCGGGTGACAACTGGCGGCACCACTTATCCGCTGCCCGACCCATTCTTCGTCCTGGCCACCCAGAATCCGATCGAGCAGGAGGGCACGTATCCCCTTCCCGAGGCGCAACTCGACCGGTTCATGCTGGAGTTGCGGGTGCGGTATCCCTCAAAGGAAGAAGAAGAGAGCATCGTCGAGCGGACCACTGGCGAGCCGGAGGCGCCCATCACGCCGGCACTCGACGCCGAGTCGGTGCGGGCCATGCAGGCGCTGGTGCGGCGGATCCCGGTATCGAAGGGCCTGGTCAGTGCCGCCGTGTCACTCGCCCGACGTACTCGGCCCGGCGAGCCCGATGCGCCGGCCGCAGTGAAGGAATACGTGGAATGGGGTGCCGGCCCGCGGGCGTCGCAGTACCTGGTCCTGGCCGCCAAGGCCCGCGCCGCCATGGACGGCCGCCCCATGGCCGATCTGGATGACGTCGCCACGGTAGCGCCGTCGGTCCTGCGGCACCGGATCGTGACCAACTTCGCAGCCGAGGCCGCGGGGCGGACGAGTGAGGATCTGGTGAGGGAACTGCTGAAAGCTGAGCGACGTTAGCTCCCCCTCTTCAGCTTGCATTGCTTCGCTTGCGTAATCCAGAATAGCTCCTCAATTTGGCGAGACCACTCCAAGTCCAGCCCCCAGCTTCGGAGCCGCATGCGAAGGCCATCCCGTCCCGGTGTGGTAGTGCCATTGGAGGTGCCTGCCGGTTGCTCGCTCCTTCGGAGACAAGAACCTACGGGACTGTGGCTCCGCGCCCGGCTTGCATTGCTCATCCTGATCACAGCATGCGGCACTTCGGAGCCGTCCTCGAACGCGGGCCCGCTGGTGGTGCGTGCGCAACTGGCTGCGGGCCAGGATTCTCAGTTCGTTGACGTGGGGCAAGCTGCGACTGTCGCGCGGGATTTCGTGCCTCCCATGCTGCCTGAGTCAAACGCCTCAGTCATTCTGCACGGACCGGCCGATCGCTGGGTGCTGACCGAAATTTCTCCGGGTCGTTATGCTTGTGCCTGCCACGTAATTCCAGGCACGCGATATTCCGTAGACGTGCGGACTGTAGGCAACGAGTCGGCGCATGGGGTCACCCATGTGCCACCGTCACCGGAGGTGAGCCCGGCGGACACCTCGCTTGCTCACTCGAACGCCATTGCACAGATCTCTTGGCGCCCCGTATCCATACCCGGTCAGTATGGGATCTACCATGGGTCACTGGGCTCGCCCCTCCGAGCGTCCTTTCTACAGTACACCCCCGACACAACCTTACGAATCCAGCCGCTAGGCTGGTGCAGCTCGGAGTGTTGTATCGCACAAATGCTGATGGTCGTAGCTTTCTCTCCCTCCATCATGACCGAACGCGGCTTTCCGATGCCACCCGGGCTGTCCGACACGCTGGTTGGCGCGTTGGGTGTCGTGGGATCCGCCACGGCGGACAGCGCCATCTTCCATCTGGACGGCGCCGGCCCATGCTGACGCGGCCTCCGGCGCCTGGGCTGGCGCTGTTGGCCGCGACGCTCCTGCACCCGATGGCCGCTCACGCGCAGCGGCTGGTCCACGGCGTCGTCACGGACGCTGAGACGGCCGTGCCCGTCTCGGACGCGATGCTCCGGGTCTTCAGCCCGGGTGATTCCAGCCTGCTTAGCGCCATCGCAACGGCGCGGTCCAATGGGGCCGGACGGTTTGTGCTGGATGTTCCACGCACGAGGGCTGCGACGATCGTCGTCGTCCGCCTGGGATTCCATCCCGATACCCTGCGATTCCAGGAGCGGTTTCCGGACCAGCTGACCATCCGCCTCCGTCCCGGCGGCGTGGTGCTGCCGGAAATTACGGTGCTGACATCCGCTGGGCCGCAGGCCAGAGAGCCGGTGCTCTCGCGCACCCGGCAGGAGCTGCACGCCACACCGGCCGCCGCCGGCATTGACGACCCGGTGCGGGCGCTTGGATTCGAGCCTGGTGTCATGCTGGCCAGCCCGTATTCGGCGCGGCTCAGCGTACGCGGCTCTTCTCCCGATCAGCTTGGGTTCTTCCTCGATGGCTTCCCGGTGCTCAACCCGGTGCAGCTTGGCGGCATGTTCTCCGGTGTGCCAGCGGCGGCTGTGTCCAGTCTCACGCTCTGGGGAATCAACACACCCGCCAGCTTGAGTGGTACCAGCGGGGGTGCGCTCGACGCCCGTACCCTGCCCACGGCCGGCTCAGGATTCAGTGGCACCGGCACCGTGAACGTCATGGCTACCGAGCTTGCCCTCCGCTGGTCCCCGTCGACCAAGGTGCGAACCGCGGTAGCGGGCCGGCATTCCTGGGTTCCGAGGGTACTGGAAGATCGAACGGGACGGGATGCTTTTTCGCTCTCGGATTACGTCGCGTCGGCCGAGTTTCGCCTGGGGCGAAGAGTCCGCATCTTCGGTACAGCGTACACCAGCGCCGAGCAGCGTGGCGATTCCAACTTTGCCGCCGGCACCCAGCGGCGCGTTGGACACTTTGAACGGTCGGGCCGCACGCTGGGTGCCGGCCTCTCGTTCACTGGCGCGAACGGTCTCAGCGCCGAAGCGCGCGTGTGGGATGCGCGCGCGTCGTCCTTCGGCGAGCACCTGGAATTGTTCAACCTGGAGGCGCAAGACTCGAGCACGATGGAAAGCCGCGGCGTCGGCGCGACACTGCGAGGCCTGCTGGGAGGCGTTCGAGCCGAAGGCGGCATCACCTTGACGAACCTGGCGGCAACGAGCGACGTCCAGTATAGCAGCTTCCTGGCCCGGACCGACGCGGGCCGGCTGCGTTCGGACCACGATCGTACCCAAGTGCGCGCACATGTGGGGGCTACTTGCAACCTGAATGATCGCCTGCAGCTGAGTGCAGGTGCCGCACTGCTGGCTTCCGCGGGCGCCGTGCTGCCTGAGCCGTCTCTCAGCCTGGCCTACGAGGCCAGCCCGCGCTGGCACCTGACAGCATCGGTAGCCACACGTCATCAGCTGCTGTATCAGATGGTGGACCCGCGGAGCCGCTCGGACAACTCGTTCTCGATCGTGGACGCCTGGATGGTCGCCGGTGACAGCCTCGATCCCGGCACCTCCGTGCCACACTCAACCGAAATCGTCGCCAACGCGGAGTGGCGCGCGAGCGACCGGCTCGCGCTCACCGGTTCGCTCTATCGGCGCACGGGCAGCGGCCACCCGGTACTTGACGTCTTCGGCTTCGTGATCGCTGGCGCGCCGTCCCTCGGCGAGGCCGGTGAATCGGCGTCCGGCCTCAGCCTGGGAGCCAAGCTCGCCCTGCCCGGCGCGATGCTGGCCCGGGTCAGCTACAGCTGGACACGGTCCCGCCTCACGACCGAGCGCGCCACCTTCCCCACCGACTTTGACATACCGCAGCGATTCACTTTCTTCCTCGGCCGGCAGCCGTCGCGGGGCTTCCGGCTCTCGGTGGCTGGAACGCTGCAGTCGGGCCAGCCATACACCAGCCCCGAATGGGGCTACCAGACGGCACCGTGGGACCCCGTCTATGGCAACTCGACCGACCCTACCGAGATTGCCGGTATCCTGCTGTTCACCCATCCGAACAACGCCCGCACGCGCTTCTCGCACCGGGTGGATGTGGAGATCGGCATGGCCGGCGAAATGTGGGGCATGCCCTTCGAGCTGTTTGCGGCAGCGCTCAATGTTACGCAGGGTATCAGTGTGCCGCCGCGGATTCTTGGCGCACAGGGCGGCGGCATCAGCCGCGCCAGAGAATACGCTGTGCCGCCGGTACCGCTGATTGGCTTGCGATTGGAGTTTTAGCGAGCAGGACGAATGGCGACCTGTGAGGGAGCCTCCAGAGGGCATAGGGCATGGGGCGCGGGGCATGAACCCCAAGCCCCAAGTTCCAAGTCCCAAGCCTCATGCCTCATTGACATTTTCCATCAATCTCGTACCTTGTGACGTTAATCGTCACATGGGCGAAATATGACGAAATCCGTCACCCAGTACATCGCCGTGCTCGCCGACGCCGTGGGTTCCCGGCGGCTCGCCGCGCCCGCTCGCCAGGCCCTGCAGGACCAGCTCCGCGCCACGCTCACCGCCGCCAACCGGAAGTGGCACAGTGCCATTGCGGCCCGGTTCGCCATAACCCTTGGCGACCAGCTCGAGGGCCTCCTCGCCGCCGATGCCCCGCTCTGGGACATCATCCATTACCTCCGCGCCGAGCTGGACGGGGACTGGATCATCGCCTGCGGGCGGGGCCCGCTCAGCACGGCGCCAGGCCCCTCAGTGCTCGAGCTGGATGGTCCCTGCTTCCACGAAGCCCGGGAGGCCCTGGAGCGCGCCAAGAAGGAGCGGCTGGTGCTGGCCTTCGGCGGCTATGACGACATCGCCGAAGCGTTCGGGGCCTACTATTCCGCCCTCTACTGGACCTGGACCCGGCGCCAGCGCGAAGCCGCAGCACTGCTCCGCACCATGGAGCCCGCCGGCGTCGCCGAGCGCCTCGGCGTTGACCGGAGCGCCATCTCGCACTTGACCCGCCGCATCAGCTGGCAGCAGGTGGCAGAGGGTGACGCCGCCTTCCGGAAGTACCTGGAGGAGGTCGCATGAACCTGCCAGCCGCACTCGTGCTCCTCATCTTCGCGGTCGGCCTTACGCTCATGCCCTGGCATCAGCCCAATTACATCAGGCCAAGCCGAGGCCTGCTGCTGGAAGCCGGACTGCTGCTCGCGGGGCTTGTGCTCGCCTGGCTCGCCATGCGGCTGGGCCGGATGGGCGATCATGACTGGACCGTGAGCCGGTGGGTGGTGACCGCCGCGGCGTACTGGTATGCCGTGGCAGGCGGCATCGGTGTCGTGCGGCTCGTGCTTGCCCTTGTGCCGGTGCGGGAGCAGCAGGAGAACGCCGCTGGCATCGAAGTGCCAGAGGGCGAGCTGGCCCGGGGTCGCCTGATCGGCATCCTCGAGCGGGCTCTCGTCCTCACCCTCGTGCTCCTGGGCGAGTTCGGCGCCCTCGGCTTCGTGGTGGCCGCCAAGGCCCTCGCCCGCTTCCGCGGTCTCGACGACCGCGACTTCGCCGAATACTTCCTGATCGGCACCCTGGCGTCACTGCTGCATGCGGTGGCGGTGGGGGTGGGGTTGCAACTGGTGATGGGGCGCTGAAAGCCGAAAGCTGAAAGCTTGACGAAGCTGACTCCGCCCAGCCCTCGGCCCTCAGCTTTTAGCCTTCAGCCTTCAGCCTCTTTACAACGGCAACCCCGGAATGCCTCCCGTCAGCACTGCCATCACTATCACCAGCTGCAGCGGCAGCAGGATGCCGATCAGGGTGAGGCCCGCGGCGCTGGTCAGCGCCTGCTGTTCGTCGCCCGTCAGGGTACGGCCATCGACCGGCGTGAGCGTGGAGCCGTCATAGGTGGCCCAGGTGTCGCCATTCACCTTGATCGTAAAGGTGAAGTCGTCCGAGTAGCCGGCCGACCCGACCAGATCCATGCGGCCATTGGGCGACTTGATGGTCTCGGTCACCGAGTACGCGCCGGTCTGGGCGTCGTCGTCGATCGACCCGTTCATGCCGAAATCGAAATGCAGGTCATGGCTGGGGAAGTCGAGCGATGACTGCATGTCGATGGTGCTGCTGCTGCCATTCACCGCGCCATCGGCGGAGAAGTCCACGTCCATCCGGCCGGCGCCGGTCGTCAGGAAGCCGGTCACGCCGATCGAGCCGTCGCTTTCATCGCCCGTTGCGGTCACCGTGTAGTCCAGGAACGTGGTGCTCCCCTTCACCGCCTGGAGCCGGCCCTTGCCGGTGCTGCCGCTCGAGAGGTCGGTGAGATCCACGTGGCCTGTCTCGGCCAGCGGCAGGATGAAGTCGCCGTTGGCGTCCTGTTCATAGAGCAGGATGCGGACGCCGTTGGATGGGGCACCGGTCAGGTCGGAGACCTCATA
>DAIMFY010000035.1:0-12166 GCA_036724295.1 Gemmatimonadales bacterium
CCAGGTCAAAGCTTGTGACCATCTCGGTGACGGGATGCTCCACCTGGATCCGGGTGTTCATCTCCATGAAGTAGAAGCTGCCGTCGCGGTCGAGCAGGAATTCCAGCGTGCCCGCGCCGACATAACTGATGCGACTCGCGAGGGACACAGCGGCATTGCCCATCTGTTCCCGCAGCTCGGGCGTGAGCGCGGGGCTGGGGCTTTCCTCGATCAGCTTCTGGTGGCGGCGCTGCACTGAGCAGTCGCGTTCGCCCAGGTGGACCACGCTCCCGAACTGGTCGCCCATGACCTGGATCTCGACGTGGCGCGGATGCTCCAGGTACTTCTCCACGTAGACCGCGCCGTTACCGAAGGCCGCCAGCGCCTCGTTCTGGGCCAGGTTGAACAGCTGGCCAAACTGTTCGGCCTTCTGGCAGATGCGCATCCCCTTGCCGCCACCTCCCGCCGTCGCCTTGATGATGACGGGGAATCCGATCTGTTCAGCTGCCGCTAGCGCCTCGTCCACGTCCTCGATGGTGCCAGGCGTGCCGGGCACCGTGGGCACGCCCGCTTCCTTGGCCAGGCGGCGCGCGGTCGCCTTGTCACCCATGGCGCGGATCTGCTCCGCACTGGGCCCGATGAAGGAAATGTTCGACGCCTTGCAGGTCTCGGCGAACTCGGCATTTTCGGCCAGGAAGCCGTAGCCCGGATGGATGGCATCAGCGCCGGTGATCTCGGCGGCGGCAATGATGTTGGGGATGCGAAGGTAGGAAAGCCGGCTGGGCGGGGGGCCAATGCAGACGTCATCATCGGCAAAGCGCACGTGCAGCGACTCACGATCCGCCTCACTGTAGACGGCAACGGTCTCGATGCCGAGCTCGCGGCAGGCACGGATGACGCGCAGCGCGATCTCGCCGCGGTTGGCGATCAGGACCTTCCGGAACATCAGCCGGCCCGGCCCGACGCTGTGTCCGACTCCCCGGTGATCTCCGTGAAGGTCCGATCGGACGCCGAGTCGATCCCCGACGCGCGAAGGGCGAATTCGCTCGGGTTGGAGGAGAAGAAGAGCGCGTCTTCATAGGTGACGGCGCCATCCTTGTACCACTTCATGAGCGACTGGTCGAACGTCTGCATCCCGTAGGAGACCCCGCCTTCCTTGATCAGATCGGGAATGTTCAGGGCCTTCTCGATGTCGCGGATGTTGTCGGCCACGGCGGCGGAATTGACGAGAATTTCGCACGCCGGCACCCGCCCGCGGCCATCGGAGCGCGGCACCAGGCGGAGGCACACCACCGCCTGCAGCGCGGTGGAGAGCAGCGAGCGGATCTCCTGGTGCTGGTGCGGCGGATAGAACGAGATCACCCGGTTGATGGTCTGGGTGGCGTCTGTGGTGTGCAGCGTCGAGAACACCAGGTGACCGGTGTCGGCTGCCTTGAGCGCCGTGTCCAGCGTTTCCATGTCGCGGATCTCGCCGATCAGGATCACGTCCGGGTCCTGGCGCAGCACGTGCCGGAGCGCCGCGCCAAACGACATCGTATCGGTGCCGACCTCGCGCTGGGAGATGTTGGCCATCTGGTCCCGGTGCAGGAACTCGATCGGGTCCTCGATGGTGATCACGTTGACGCGCCGCGACTGATTGATGTGGTTGATCATCGCGGCCAGCGCCGTGCTCTTGCCGGAGCCGGTGATGCCGGTGACCAGCACCAGGCCGCGCGGCTTGTCCGAGATGCTCTCGAGCACGGGGGGCAGGTTCAGCTCCCGCACCGTCTTCACTTCGTAGGGAATCGCGCGGAAGGCAAAGGCGAGCGTTCCCCGCTGCTGGTAGATATTGGTGCGGAAGCGGCCCACGCCTGGCACACCGATGGCGAAGTCGGCTTCCTTGCGCTCGGCAAACTCCTTGACCTGCCGCGGCGTCATGATCTGCTCAGCCAGGGTCTTGAGGTCTTCCGGCTTGAGCGGCACCATCTCGAGCGGCGTGAGCACGCCGTTGAGGCGCACCGTCGGCGCGCGACCCACCTTCAGCAGCAGATCCGAGCCGTTCCGCTGGACGAGGCTCGAGATGGCCTGCTTGAAATTGAACGGAGCTCCGGCGGGTGCGGCATCAGCCATTGGGATCGATCCGGAAGAGCACCTGGCCGAATTCGACAGGTTGGGCGTCGTCCACGCAGAGTTCCGTCACGACGCCGGCAAATTCGGCCTCGATTTCATTCATGATCTTCATCGCTTCAATGATGCAGACCGTCTGCCCCGTGGCGACGCGGGTGCCCACCTTGGCGTACGCCTCGGCGCCCGGCTCCGGCGCCCGGTAAAAGGTGCCCACCATCGGCGACTTGATTTCCTTGAGGTGTGACACCGCCGCCGGCGCGGCGGGAGCGGGTGCGCCGCTGCCCCCCGCCGAGGCCGCAGGGGCAGGCGCCTGCACGGCCGGCGGCGCCCAGGCCATCGGCGCCGCCGCACCCTGCGCCGTTCGGGTAATGACGATGCCGGTGCCGAAGTAACCCTTGACTTCGATGGAGCCGATCTCCGGTGACTCGCGGAGCAGCTCGGCAAGGCGCTTCACGTCCTTGAGCTCCACCGACTTGAGCCCCGGCATCTTTTCCAGCAGCTGCGCGAGCTGCCGCATCTCATCAGCGTTCATGCGTCGGTCTGACTCCCGTTGCGGACCACAGCCACCCCCGGCCTTCAGACGAGTTCAAGCAGTTCAGTGCGATTATCGGAGAGACAGGTGGCGCCGTCGGGCCCGAGGTAAATATCGTCCTCCAGCCTGATGCCACCCCAACCCGGAAGATAGACGCCCGGCTCGATCGTGACCACCGCGTGCAACGGCAGGAGCCCGTCCGCCGTGGGCGAAAGTCGCGGCCCCTCATGGACTTCGAGTCCCAGCCCATGCCCCAGCGAATGGCCGAACAGTTCGCCGAAACCACGGGCCGCGATGACCTCGCGCGCCAGCGCATCGGCCTCCCGGCCCGTCATCCCGGCCGTGATCAGGCTGATGGCCCGCTGCTGCGCCGCCTGCACGACGCCATGCACCTCCCGCTGGCGCGCGTCGGCGCGGGCGCCCACTACGACCACCCGGGTCAGGTCGGCACAGTATCCGTCCACCTGGGCGCCGAAGTCAAGCAGCAGGAGGTCGCCCTCCGCAATCGGCCGGGCAGTGCTCCGGGCATGGGGGAGCGCCGAGCGTTCGCCTGCTGCAACGATCGTGGGGAAAGGGTGCCACTCACTTCCCCGGCGCCGCAGGGTGGACTCGAGTGCCGCCGCTACATCCAGCTCCGAGAGGCCCGGCCGCACGCCGGGCAGAATATCAGCGAGCGCGGCCTGGGCCAGTTCTGCAGCCCGCCGGATCGCCAGCACCTCGGCCGGCGACTTGACCGCCCGGAGGCGCTCCACTGTGTCGGTGAGCGGCACCAGCCTGAAGCTGCCGAGGCCGCTCAGCCGCTCGGCATCCTGCACCGTGACGTGTGCGGCTTCGAAGCCCAGCGCGCGGGGTACCTCGGCTGTGAGCACGCGCCCCAGCAATTCCCACACGTTGACCCGGTCGATGGCGACCTGCGCGATATTGCCCACCTCGGCTGGCGCCTGCGCCGCATAACGAAAGTCGGTTACGAGCGTCACGCTACGAGGCGAGATGACCAGCGACGCGGAGCTGCCGGTAAAGCCGGTCAGGTAGCGAATGTTCGGCAGGTGCGACACCACCATGGCATCCATGCCGTCGCGCGCGAGCAGGTCACGCACCGCATCGAGACGATGGGGCCGCTGGTCAGTGCTCACGCAAATGGCTCACCAGCGCGGTGAGCCCCAGCTCGTAACCAAGCCCGCCGAACCCGGCCACGATTCCGATGGCCAGGTCGGCCAGGAGCGAGGTCCGGCGCATCGATTCCCGCGCAAAAATGTTGGAGAGATGAACTTCCACGAACGGCACGCGCACCGCCAGCAAGGCGTCGCGGAGGGCGAGGCTGGTGTGGGTGTACGCCGCCGCGTTGACCAGCGCGCCCTCGGCATGGCCGGCAAGCTGCTGCACGGCGTCGACCATGCCGCCCTCGCTGTTGAACTGTCCCCACTCGAGCGTGACATCCAGCTTCGCCGCAGCCTGCCGCACGCGGTGCTCGATATCCGCGAGCGAGCTGCGACCGTAGACTTCCGGCTCGCGCGTGCCCAGCAGATTCAGGTTGGGGCCGTTGAGTACGGCGACGCGCATCAGCGCTTCAGGTTCTG
Organism: Gemmatimonadales bacterium; assembly: GCA_036724295.1. Lineage (GTDB taxonomy): Bacteria > Gemmatimonadota > Gemmatimonadetes > Gemmatimonadales > GWC2-71-9 > CAMLHP01. The sequence continues at coordinate 4,195 of DAIMFY010000035.1, forward strand.
CAGCCAGGAGTGGAACTGATCGAGATCGTCGTCCTCACGCGCCGGCGGGCGCGAGAGGGGCTGCTCTCCATTGGCGTCGCCAAAGAAGGCATCGAAGGAAACTTCGCCCTCGGCGCTCCTGCGGCTGGCAGGGACTGCCGGTGGCACCGGTGAGCCTTCCTCGCCAAACACGTCGCTCAACGAGAGATGGTCACCTGCCGGTCGCGTCGGCGCTGCGGTCTCGGCCTCGCGGTCGGACTGGCTCTCTGCGAGGGGCCGGGGTGCCGGGGCAACAGCCTGCTCCCAGTCGCCGGCTGGTCCGGGCAGGGTGGCGCGGAGCAGCGCCTGGAACAGCGACGAGACGGTGCGGTCAGCGTCGGCCGCGGCAAGCGAGATGACGGACTCGACGGGCTCGGCGCCGGATACCTCCGCCGCTACTTCGGTCTCGAGTTCATCCACCCGCTCGCGCAGGCGGAGGTCGTCAGGCGCCCGCTGGTAGAGCAGGCGGTAGACGGCCAGCGCTTCCTTGCGATGACCCTGGCGCAGGTAGAGATCCGCCATGGACTCGGTCACCACCAGTTCAGGCGTGTCCCCGGCGATGCCGTCGTCATCGCCCCAGTCCGTCCCGCCCCGCTCGTCCGCTGCGCCCGCCCCCTCCGCCTCGACCGCCACATCGGTCGCGTCCGCCTCGTCCGCGCCGGCTGCATCGGCCGCATCGGCCGCGTCGGCGGCATCAAGTTCGATCCCGTCGCCGAGCGCGTCAGCGCCGTACGACCCGGACACGGTCTCGAAGCTTGGGGCCGTGTTTTCCTCCGGCATCACCGCGTGCTCATCGACCTCGAGCGAGGGAAAATCTTCCGGCGGTTCGACACTGGTGATCCAGTCGTTGCCGGTGTCATCTGATTCCGCGACGTCAGCCGCAAGCTCATCCGCCGCGCTTGCAACCTGGAATTCATTGGTGTCGCTGGACGTCAGTTCCAGCTCGGTGCTCCGCTCCAGGTCGGCGAAGTCCGTGAGACTACCGGGACCGGTCTTCAAGTCGTCCAGTGGTTCGACCGCCGCGCCCTGTTCGGCGAAATCCTGGCCGACCAGGCCATCCATGACATCGGCCTCGACCGTGGCGTCGCTGATCTCGGGTGCATCATCGACGACCAGGTCGTCGAGCGGCGCCACGTCCTGCTGGGGCGTCAGGTGCTCCTGCAACTGGATGGATTCGTCCCGCTCCACCGGCTCCGGCGTGAAGGGTTCCGGATCAGGGACCCAGTCGTCGTCCACATCCGGTGCAGCTGCCTCCGCGTCGGCGAAAAATGACTCCTCGGCTTCGGCCGGTGCACCGGGACTGGCATCAGATGGCTCGGCGACCTGGTCTGCTGATGGTACGTTATCGTCCCATGGCTCAGGCCCGGCCCCTCCGGCCTCTATTGCTGAATCGCGTGAATCGCCCGCTTCCACTGTCGCATGGTCGGCTGGCGCGCCGTCGGCCGGCTCCGCGAACTCGGCGGAATCGGTGGAGCCTGCAGTGACAGCCGTTTCGTCGGCGACTTCAGCGCTCTCATCTGCCAATTCCAGCGACGCGAGCTGGGCGCGGGCGTCTTCGTTACCCCGATCGATGACAAGCAGGCTCTGGAGCAGCTCCCGCGCCGCGCCGATCCGGCCGCCACGCTGGGCGATGTCCGCCAGCGAGCGCAGGGCGATGACGTTTTCGTTGTCCAGGTCGAGGACATGCCGAAAGGCGGTTTCGGCATTGGGATCGTCGCCGAGATCGAGATGGCAGCGGCCGAGGACGATGCTGGCGGGGATGTAGTTGGGATTGACGGCGAGCCCCTCGCCCAGGACTTCGAGGGCGCGGGCTGGATCACCCATCTTGCGGTAGGCTTCGGCGAGCGGCGCGAAAGACAGCCCCTGCCGGTTCTCGCGCCAACGGCTCTCGAGCTTGGCGATCTCGCTGGTGGACATCTCGATTCCGGTCAGATTCGGTAAGGGGCCTGCAGAGGGCGCCGTAAGTCGTTGTGGGGCTTCAAGACACGTTAGCGAGGGAGGCCACGTGTGTCAACTGCGCCACGCTCTCGCCAGCTTCACTTTTCCTGTTGTCGCGCTTATGCTTAGGGCTCTTTTTCCCAACGTTCGGAGTGGCCTGCCCGCCCTATGATCCAGATCTTTCGCAGTCGCGCCGCCAAGGCGGCGGCCGTGGTGATCTTTACGCTGTTGATGGTCATCTTCCTCCTGACCGGCGTGGACTGGAGCGCTTTTGGCGGCTCCAACAACGTCGGCAAGATCGGGGGCAAGTCCATCAGCGCGCGCACCTACGAGTCGCTGGTTTCCCAGCAGACCCAGCTCGCGCAGCAGCAGTCTCCCGGCACCCTCAGCCTCGAAGACCAGACGGCCATCCGCAACCAGGTCTGGGACCAGCTGATCCAGCAGTCGGTGCTCGACGCCGAGTACAGGAAATTCGGCCTCACAGCCACCGACGACGAGGTCGCTTCGGTCCTGCAGGGCAGCCCGCCGCCGCAGGTCGTGCAGAGCACCCAGTTCCAGACCGACGGCAAGTTCGACCTGCAGAAGTACCAGCGCTGGCTCACCGCTCCCACCTCGGCACCGTACGTTGACATGCTCGCGGGGCAGGCACGCGAGCAGATACTCCGGAGCAAGCTCCTTGCGCTGGTCACGGCCGACATCTACGTGTCCGACGAGGCGCTCTGGGAAAAGTGGAAGGACGAGCACGAGACCGTGAAGATCGGCCTCACCGCGGTCGTCCCGCGCAACGTCGTCCCCGACTCGGCCGTGCACATCTCCAACGCCGACGTCGAGGCCTACTTCAAGGCGCATTCGGACGAATTCAAGCGTGGGCGCATCGCGTACCTGAGCGGAATCCGGCAGCCGCGCATCATCAGCGCTTCCGACACCGCTGCAGCGCTGCAGCGGGCCCGGGATCTCCGCCAGGAGATCGAGAGCGGCACGCCATTCGAGGAAGTGGCCCGGCGCGAGTCCTCCGACCTTGGCTCTGCCGAGCAGGGTGGTAGCCTGGGCCAGTGGGTCAAGGGCCAGATGGACCCGGCCTTCGACAGCGCCGCATTCAGCCTGCCGCTCAACACCGTGTCGCAGCCGGTGCTGTCGTCGTTCGGCTATCACCTGATCGAGATCACGGCCCGCCACGCGGACACCGCGTCGGGGCGTCACATCCTGATCCCGATCGAACTCGCCGGTGAGAATCGCGACCGGATGGACGCGCGGCTCGACACGCTCGACCAGTACGCCGTGGGCAAGGCCGATCCGTCCGCGCTCGACAGCGTCTCGCGCTGGCTGAAGCTGCCCATCGTGCATGACCTCCAGGTGCAGCCGGGCGGCCGGGTGCAGATGGGCACCCAGGTCGTACCGGACGCCGGCATCTGGGCATTCCAGACCGTCGTCGGCGAGATCGGCGAAGTTATCGAGACGCCGGACGCCTACTACCTCTTCCGGCTCGATTCGTTGCGGGACGAGTCCACGCCAACGCTGGCACAGGTGCGGCCGGCGGTCGAGGCCGCGGTGCGCGATGAAAAACGCTTCGTGGTGGCACGGGGTATTGCGGAGAACTACCTGAAGCGCGTGAACGAAGGCAGCGCGCCCGAGCAGGCGGCCCAGGCGCTGGGAATCACCCGTGGCGAATTCGGGCCCTTCACCCGCGTCTCACCGCCGCTCGACATCCCTGAAGTCATCGGTGCGGCGTTCGGCATCGCACCGGGACAGCGGAGCGACATCATTACCACCGATGCCGGCATATACGTCATCGACGTGCTCGCCCACACGCCCGCCGACTCGGCCGAGTTCGTGAAGCAGCTGGACGACTTCCGGCTCAAGACCATCCAGCTCGCGCGTCAGGCGAGAATCCGGAATTACATGGATGCGCTGAAGGAACAGGCCAAGGTGGTGGATAACAGGCAGGAGTTCCTGCAGCGTAACGCAGAACAGAACGCGCGCGCGCAATCGTAGGGGCGCAACGCAGGCCAGAACGCGCGCGCAACCGCAGGGGCGCAACGCATTGCGCCTCTACGGTTGTGCGCGCGGCATCACATCACTGCGACAGCCGCTTGGGTTCGCCGGTGCTGGCCGGGGGCTGGGACGCGTCCATCTGGCGCGAAGACAGGTTGCGTTGCTGCTCATCGTGGCCAATGATGGCGTCCGAGGTGTCGCTCAGGCTCCGCTTGAACTCGCGGATCCCCTTCCCGATGGACGATCCCACCTCTGGCAGCCGCTTGGCGCCAAAGATCAGCAGGACTACCACCAGGATCAGCAGAATTTCCGGCAGGCCGAGATTGCCGAGTCCCATAGTTGCTCCCTAGAAGAGGGACCGTGCAATCAGGTAGGCCACGAGCACTCCGACCAGGCTCAGTACGGAGACGTGGAACCCGATCGGTCCCAGCGTGAAGTTTAGCACCAGGAGGTCGGCCGAGACAGGGCCGAACGTCGGTGTCCAGGCGGTAGTGAAGAAGTCACGCGGAGCCCCTTCCGGCAGCCAGCGCCGCAGGAACGCCGAGAGAAATCCTCCCAGCACGAAACCGGTCAGGAGCACGCCGAGGTAGAATCCGGGCCGCCGGGGTCCTGTGGCCATCAGCGCCTCCGTTCCAACGCATAGGCTACGCTGGCCCGCAGGAGCTCCCGGGCCGGCGATGGGGGAAGGTGGTCGAGCTCGGCATCGGCCCGCTCGGCCCAGCGCTGGGCCCGTTCCCGGGCGTATTCCAGCCCGCCGGCGTCCGAGACCAGGCCGATCACTTCCGTCACCTGATCCACCTCGGGCGTCTCGGCATGCATCAGCGCGGCCACCGCCCGGCGGCCGGTCTCCGACATGCGCGGTAACGCCGCGATGAGCGGCAAGGTGACCTTGTGCTCCCGCAGGTCCAGACCGGACGGCTTCCCGGTCATCGCCTCGTCTTCCGTGTAATCCAGCAGGTCATCCACGATCTGGAATACCATGCCAAGTGCGTCACCGAATCGCGCCAGCGCGGCGCGCTGGGCATCCGGGGCACCAATGGCGCCGACCTCGCATGCTCCCGAGAGGAGCGACGCGGTCTTGGCGCGGATCAGGAGATCGTAGTCATCCTCGTCGAAACTCAGCCGGTCATGCGCCAGGAGCTGGCGCATTTCGCCGACAGTCATCTCGTTGGTAACCCGGCTCATGACCTGGAGCGGCTCCAGGTCATCCAGCCGCACCAGCTCGATCACTGCCCGGGAGTAGAGATAATCTCCCATGATGACGGAAATCTGGTGGCTGAACAGCGAGTTGATGGTCGGCATCCCGCGGCGGAGCACGGAATGATCGACGGAATCATCATGCACCAGCGTCGCAAGATGGATGAGCTCCACGATGGCGGCCAGCGTCACGGCCCGCTCTTCGGGGCCGCCCGTGGCTTCGTCTGCGAGCAGCAGCAGCGTGGGGCGGAAGAGCTTTCCCTGCATCCGGAAGAGATGCGAGTTCACCTCGCTGATGAGCGGAAAATCAGCCTCGACGATGCGCCGTATTTCTCCCTGAACCTGCGCCAGGCGAGGCAGCAGATTGGCCTGCAGGTCGGCAAGGGTGGGCGTCGCGGCGGGACCGGTCCTCATGAATGCCGTCCGGCCGCAAGCTGGCGAATGCGCTCGTTCAGGTCCATGAAGCGGATGTCGACAGCCAGCGCCCGCTCGAACGCCTGGCGAGCCTCGGCGCTCTTCCCCAGGCTCTCGCAGGCGCGACCCAGCCAGTACAGCAGTCCGATTTTCTCGTCATCGGCGCCGTCCACCGTCTCGACCGCGCGGCGCAGGATGGTCTCGGCGATCGCATATTGCTGCTTCTCGAAGAAGGTGATGCCAAGCGCTTCGGAGGTTCGGAGCCGGCCATTGGGCGCTCGCAGTGCCTTCTGGAATTCGGCGATTGCCTCGTCCAGCAATCCCATCTCCTTGAAGGCGACGCCGAGATCATAGTGCGCCTCGTAATCCTCGGTGCCCAGATTGGCCTCAATGCCCTTCTTGAACTGCTCCAGCGTCTCCTGGAAGTCTTTCTGCTCGTCGCCGGTGGGGCGCTCGCCATCAACGCGCATGCGGGTGTCGCGCGGCCCACCAGCATCGATAACCATGGACCCCAGGTCCACGTAGCCGAGACCCTCGTTCGACGCCGGAGGTGACGCGGGAGGGGCCGGCGAGGGCGGCACCGCTGGCGCAGCGGGCTGCGCCATGACGGGAGACGCTTCCGCTACGGGCGGCTCTGCGTTGGCGGACGCCTCGCTGGCCGGCTCGGAGGCGGCCGCCGTTTCCTTTTCCAGCCAGGCCAGCGCGTCCCGCGCGGAGCTGCTGTCGGGATCGTGCTCAAGCACGCGGCGATAGACAGCCGCAGCCTTGTCGAGTGCCTCGGCCCGCACCAGTGCTTCAGCCAGGCCCATATAGGCAGCAAGCAGGCGCGGCCGGTCGCCGCTGCGGTACGCCAGCTCGACCCGCTTCTGCTGGTGGCGGATCGCATCCGGTTCGAGCGCCAGCAGCGCGTCCACGGCGTCGAGCGCCGGCAACCACGCATCGTCCCGCTCGAAGGCAGTAATGCTCAGCACGAATTCTTCCACGGCGCGCCCGAGGTCACCATCGCGCGCGAGACGATCGCCCAGGGCGCGGTGCAGCTCACCGCTGTCCGGGTCGTCGAGAATCCGGTCCTCCAGCTCCTCGGTCCCGAGGTCCGAAAGCGCGCGAGGCTCGGAATCCGGGGCTGCCGGTGCTTCGGCCAGCGGCGCATCCCACGCGCTCGCCATTGGCGTCGCTTCGGCGGCATCCTCCGACGGCAGCATCGGCTCTTCCTGCTCGATCAGGCCCTCGGAGTCCTCCCGGCGTGACTGCAGCTCGATCGGCTCACCGATGTCGAAGTCGTCCACGAACGCGCCGGCCGCGCCCGTATCAGGGAGCGCCATGTCGACCAGATCGGCCGGGGCCAGTGCCGCATCGAGCGATGTGTCGTCATCGCTCAGGGCTGACTCAAGCTCCAGGTCCTGCGCGGCCGACGTCAACTCGACCGTCGCGTCGGAGGATTGCTCCACCGTGAAGTCGAGAGCGGGAAAGTCCTCGGCAGGCGCGGAGATGGGATCATCGGCCGCCAGGGTTCCCTGGTCCAGCTGCGGCTCGTCGAGTTCCAGGCCGTCCACCGGGGCGACGCTGCCCGGATCTTCCTCGGGCTCGGCCTTGTAGCCGGAGAGTTGCAGATCAGCCAGCTGTTCCGCCTTCACCGCCTCGGAGGCGATGACAGGCGGTTCGAATGTGTCGAGGCCCTCGACCGGCGCTGGTGCGGGCTCAGGCGCTGGCGCTGGTTCCGGCTCGGCCGGCGAGACCGACGCGGTCGAGTTCCGCCGGGAGGAGAGGTGCGGTGGTTCGAAGCCGGTTTCGAGAAAGATGAGGTCGTTGCCGCCCGCGGGCTCGGCATCATCCGCCGAATCGATGGTCTGGATCCGCTCACGGGTCTTCCGCGCGCCGGCGCGGTCGCCCCGCGCCTCCAGCTCGCTGGCGATGCGCTCGAGCTGCTCCTGCGCCTCCTCGGTGCGCGAGGCCGCGCGCAGGAGCTCCACGAGCATCATGCGGATGTCCTGATTGGCGCTGTGCTGGTCGGCAAATGACTTGACCTGGCCAAATGCCTCATCCAGCCGGCCAAGAGTGTTCATCCGCTCCATGTACTCGATCAGGTTCCGCTTCGCCTCGGAGACGACGTTCTTGCGCGCATGCAGGTGGGCGAGCTGCAGGTACACCTGTACCCGGCCCGGATTGACCCGGAGCATCTTGCCGCAGAGCGCGATTGCGTTGTTCAGGAAGCCCTGCTCGGCGTACAGCTCGGCCGCCCGCTCGTAGGACTGCACCGCGGAGCCGGGGTCGTTCAGCTTGAGATGGAGGTCGCCGACGCGGTTGTAGATGGTGAGATCGGCGTCGGCCTCGCGCCCCGAGTCATAATGCTGGATGACTCGCTGGTAGGCGTCGATGGCCTTCCGCCAATCCTCCCTCTGCTCATGCTTCCGCG